>JBAUJK010000022.1:0-14479 GCA_049683695.1 Burkholderiaceae bacterium | reverse complement strand
GCCGGCGACAGCAGCCGGAAGCGCGCCAGCCCGCCGTCGCCGCCGCCGGCCACGCCGCGCGCCGGGGTCCGGGTGCGTTCTCCCAGCACCGACGCCTCGATGCCGTCGACCAGGGTTTCGAAGGTCTTGCGCACGCCGGCGCCACCGGCATGCAGGCCGTTGCCGGCGCTGGTCGGCACGATTTCATAGTTCAGGTAGCGCACCGGCAGCGCCGCCTCGATGCCCTCGATCGGCAGGTTCATCGTGTTGCCCATGTGCACGCGCAAGCCACTCGGGCCGGCGCCGGCGGCGGTTGCGCCCATGCCGCCGCCGATGGTTTCGTAGTGCACGAAGGGCCGCTTGCGCAGCGGGTCGAAGCCGCCGAAGGTATATACGCAGGCCGAGCCGTAGCTGCCAGCCGAAACCCGCTTCGGATAGGCCTTGGCCAGCGCGCCCATCAGGATGTCGACCAGCCGGTTCGCGGTTTCGGTATTGGCCGCCACCACCGGCGCCGGATAGGTCGCGTGCACCACCGTGCCTTCCGGCGCGATGATCTCGATGCCGGCGTAGACGCCGGAATTGGGCGCGATGTCACCGCCGACGAAGGCCAGCACCGTGTAATAGACGGCGGCCGAGGTGATCGGGATCGGTGCGTTGATCGGCCCGCGCACGCACGGCGAGGAGCCGGTGAAGTCGAACGACATCGTGGTGCCGGTCTTGCGGATGCGCACCTTGACCAGCGGCGCGGCGTCGGCGTCGATGCCGTCGCCGTCCAGCGTTTCCTCGTTGGTGACATCGGCATCCGGCAGCTCGACCAGCCGCCCTTCGACCAGCCGCCGGCTGTAGCTCTGGGTGTCGGCCATCACGCCGGTCACCACGGCGGCACCATAGCGGCCGCACAGTTCCAGCATGCGCTCGGTGGCGCGCGCATGGCCGGCCAGCGCCGCCTGGAAATCGCCCTTGCGGTCGGCTGGCACGCGCACGTTGGCCAGGATCAGCCGCAGCACGTCTTCGCGCACGACGCCGCCCTCGATGATCTTCACCGGCGGCACGCGCAAGCCTTCCTTGATGATTTCGTCGCAGACGCTGGAGCTGCCGGCGGCGATGCCGCCGACGTCCGGCCAGTGGATGCGGCTCAGCGCGAAGCCGATCAGTTCGCCATCGGCGAACACCGGCGTCAACAGCGACATGTCGGGCAGATGGGTGCCGCCTTCATACGGATCGTTCAGCAGCACGCCGTCCTTCTCGCGCCAGGTCTCGCGCGGGAAGGCCTTCAGTGCCGACAGGCCGGTGAAGCGCGCCGCGCCCAGGTGCACCGGGATGTCGACGCCCTGCGCGATGACGTTGCAGTCACGGTCGAGGATCGCGCACGACAGGTCGGCCGACAGGCTGAGCAGCGGCGAGAACGAAGTGCGCATGATGACGCTCTTCATCTCGGCGCAGATCGCGTACAGCGCGCTCTTGACGACTTCGAAGGTGACCGGGTCGCGGTCCAGGATGTGGGTCGTGGCGGACGGGTTCGCGGTCTTCATTGGGCGGACTCCTGAATCTGGAAGGACACGCCGCCGTCGGTGCCGATGCGGGCGCGCTGGCCGTCACGGATCCAGACGGTGGCGCCGGCATGCTCGATCAGCAGCGGACCGGTCAGTTCGGCGCCGATGCAGTCGGCGCTGCGGTACACCGGCAGCGGCTCCCACTCGCCGTCGGCGCGCAGGAAATCCTGCACCCGGTACGGGCGGGCTTCGGCGCTCGGGCCGCTTTCGTTGGAAAAAATGCGCGCGGTCGAGCCACCCATCGGCAGCGACGCCACCAGGTGCAGGTTGACCAGCTGCACCACCGAATCGGCCAGGTCGAAGCCGAATTCGGACACGTACTGCGCGCGGAAGCGACGCTCGATGTCGGCCGGCGCCGGCAGCGCCTCGCTGAAGGCACCGAGCGGCACCCGCAGCTCGAACAGCTGGCCGGCGAAGCGCAGATCGGCAAAGCGCGTGAAAGCGGCCGCGCCGGCGCCCGGCGGCTCGTGCGCCAGCAGGTCGTCGGCCTTCTGCTTCAGCCGCGCGAAGGCATCGGCAACGGTCTCGGCGGCCAGCTCTGCCACCGGTCCCAGCAGCGTCTGCGACAGATCGTGCCGCACCGCGCCCAGCACCGCGCCGAGCGCCGAGAACATGCCCGGCAGCGGCGGAATGACCACTTCCTTGGCGCCGGCCTCGACGCCGACCCAGGCCGCGTGCAGCGGCCCGGCACCGCCCGAGGCGAGGATCGAGAAGTCGCGCGGATCGAGTCCGCGCCGCACCGTCGCCAGCCGCACCATTTCCGTCATGCTGGCGACCGCCAGCTCCAGGATCGAATGGGCGGCGCGCGCCACCGACCAGCCGAGCGGCCGCGCGATGTGCGTATCGATCGCGTCGACCGCCAGCTGGCGCGAGAATTCGACGCCGGTGCCCACGAAGGTCTCCGCGGACAGCGTGCCGATCACCGCGTGCGCGTCGGTCACGGTCGGCAGCGTGCCGCCGCGCGAATAACAGGCCGGGCCGGGGAAGGCACCGGCGCTTTCCGGGCCAACCTTCAGCACGCCGCCGCCATCGATCCAGGCGATGCTGCCGCCACCGGCCCCGATCTCGATGATATCGAGCACGGCGCTGCGGATCGGATAGCCGCCGACGTCGCGGCCGTTGACCAGCTGGTCGGCCAGGAATTCGTCAGTCACCTTCGGCTGGAAGTTCTGCACCACGCCGGCCTTGGCGGTGGTGCCGCCCATGTCGAACGCGATTGCGTTCTTGCGGCCGGTGGCGCGCGCATAGGCGGCGGTGGCGATCATGCCGGCCGCCGGGCCCGATTCGATCAGGTGTGCCGGATAGCGCGCCGCGTTATCGGGCGAGGTCAGGCCGCCGTTCGACTTGACGATCATCAGGTCGCCAACGCCCATCTGCCGCGCTTCGCGCGCGATACCGTGGATGTAGCGGCCGACCGCCGGGCCGATGTAGGCGTTGACCACGGCGGTGCTGGTGCGCTCGAACTCGCGGAATTCCGGACAGACGTCGCTGGAGGCGGTGACGAACACACCGGGCAGTGCCTGCTCCACTGCGTCACGCAGCTGTTGCTCGTGCGCCGGGTTGGCGTACGAATGCAGAAAGGCGATCGCCACCGCCTCGACGCCGGCCGCACGCAGCCGTTCGACGGTCTGCGCGGCCTGCTGCGGCGCCAGCGGCGCCACCGCGTTGCCGTCGGCGTCCATCCGCTCCGGCACGCCGAAGCGCAGGTCGCGCGGCACCAGCGGCGGCGACACCTGCGCCGTCAGGTCGTACAGCGTCGGCCGGTTCTGGCGGCGCAGCTCGATGACGTCGGTGAAGCCGTCGGTGGCCAAGAGGCCGACCTTGGCACCCTTGCGCTCGATCAGCGTATTGGTGCCGACCGTGGTGCCATGGCAGACCAGCGCACCCTGCACGCCGACCTGCTCGGCCACCCGTTCTAGCGCATGGATCACGGCGGCGCCGGGATCATGCGGCGTCGATGGCAGCTTGAACGCCATCAGCACGCTGCTGCCGTCGGCGTCCAGCACCACGGCGTCGGTGAAGGTTCCGCCGACGTCGATCCCGATAAGCATCCGGTTTGCTGTCATGTAATCCTCTTGGGTTGCTCTCTGGTTGCGTCAGGCGATCTTGATGTCGGCCAGTGCATCGGCGAAGCGGTCCATGTGCTTCTGCAGATTGACGTCGACCCGCAGGTAGCGGCTGCCCAGGCCCGGAATGTCGGAGCCATCCTTGACGATCACGCCGCGTTTCAATAGTTCATTGAAGACCTTGGTCGAATCCAGTTCCGGCACCAGGATCTGGGTCAGGAAGAAGTTGGCGCGCGAGCCCGGCACCATGCGGAAGCCCGGGATCGATTCGAGTCGCTTGCCGACGTAGGAGCGCATCTCGACCACGGTCTTGACCGCGCGGTTGACGTGCTCGTCGTCGTTGATGCCGGCGACGCCGCCGGCGATCTGCAGCTGGCCCATGTTCCAGGTCGGCTTGATGTGGCGCAGCGGCAAGATCAGCGCCGGGTTGTTGGAAATGCCGAAGCCGATGCGCAGGCCGGCCAGTCCGAACGCCTTGGAGAAGGTGCGCAGCACGATCAGGTTCGGGAATTCCTTCAGCAGCTTCATCCCGTACTCGGCCTCGGTGTAGTGGACGTAGGCTTCGTCCAGCACCACCAGCGTGTCCTTGCTGGCCGCTTCGCAGACGCGGCGCGCGTCGGCCTCGCTGATCATGATGCCGCTCGGGTTGTGCGGATTGGTCAGGAAGGCGATCTTCGGATTGACTTCCTTCATCGTCGCGATGTAACGGTCGATCTCCGGCGCGAAATCCTCGCCCATCGGAGAAAACACCGGGCGCCGCCCTTCGCAGTTGGAATAGATGCGGTACAGCGGGAAGCACGGGTCGTGCATCAGCACCGGCTCGTCCGGCTTGGCGAAGGCGCGGATCACCATCGAGATCACTTCGGTCTCGCCGGAGCCGCACACCACGTTGTCCGCCGGGAAGCCGTACTTGGCGCCGATCGCCTCGCGCAGCGCGCGCGCGGTCCAGTCCGGATAGATGTCGAGCCGGCCCAGCATGCGGTCGACCGCCTCGCGCGCCTTCGGCGACGCGCCGTGCGGGTTTTCGGCGGACGCCAGCTTGGCGATCTGGTCCAGCGGCACGCCATAGGTTTGCGACACGTATTCGGCCGACAGGCCCGGAACGTAGACTTCACCTTCGGTCAATGCGGAATAACTTGCCTTTACCATCTTTCACTCCTCGGTCATCGATTGGAACGTCACAATGTACTACTTAATGTACTAGGACTATATATCGATTTAACCGGAATCGCAATATTGCAAACTGCCTCAAAACGAAAATATTTTTCACCCCTGTTTTTCTGCATTTCCCCTTGCCACGCCAAGGGTACATGAAGGGCTAAAGCCGTGCTGGCCGCTTCTTGCCGCTGATAAATGTACTACCCAACCATAGGCACAATCAGCAGAAAATGCATGCCATCGCCAGGACGGCTCGAAAAACCCACAGCGTTACGTAATAGTACATGCATGAAAAATGTTCGGCTAGTGTTTATGGCGGTTTTTATCTACGCGCATATACTCCCATGCACATCGCCCTATCACGGGCGAAAATAGGGCAAAAAATGGGCATACTCCAGCAATGGATTATTAAGAGAGTGGGATTTGGGGATCAGGCAGATTGCTGCGGATGGCCAGGCAGCGGCTCCCAGCGGCGGTACAAGCGAACTGCGCTGCTGCCGCAAGCCGGCGGGCCATGCGGCCGGTACGGCTGATGGCAAGGCGCGTATCCAGCGCCCCATGATGGCGACCCAGCCTGCGGATCGGCCCTAGTCCATCTGCGCGATCAGCGCCACGATCGCGGCGCCGTAGCTTTCCAGCTTCTTTTCGCCGACGCCGGAAATGCCGCGCAGCTCGGCCAGGCTGGCCGGCCGCAGGCGGGCAATGTCGCGCAGCGTCGCGTCGTTGAAGATCACGTAGGCCGGCACGTTGTGTTCGCGCGCGGTTTCCATGCGCCACCAGCGCAGCTTTTCGAACAGCGCCTGCTGCGGCGCCGACAGGTCGGCCTCGGCGTAGGCTTTCTGGCGGCTGCCGTCGCGCCCGCCGCGGCGCGTCCTGGCCGGCTTCTGGTACTGGCGCAGTTCGATCTTTTGCTCGCCGCGCAGCACCGGGCGCGCCGCCTCGGTCAGCTTCAGCGCGCCGTAGGCGTCGTGGTCAACCGCGACCAGCCCGAGCGCGATCGACTGCCGCAGGATCGCGCGCCATTCGGCTTCGCCGGTGTCGGCACCGATACCGAAGGTCGACAGCTGTTCGTGGCCCCACTGGCGTGCCTTGTCGGAGTCGACGCCGCGCAGCACGTCCAGCACGTGGCCAGCGCCGAAGCGCTGGCCGACGCGGTAGATCGTCGACAGCAGCTTCTGCAGCGGCAGCGTGGCATCGAACGCCGCCGGCGGCGCCAGGCAGGTATCGCAATTGCCGCACGGTTCGCTCTGCTGGCCGAAGTAGTCGAGCAGCCGCACGCGCCGGCACGACAGCGTTTCGCACAAGCCAAGCATCGCGTCCAGCTTCATGCCCTGCACCCGCTTGAAGGCGTCGTCGGCGTCCGATTCGTCGATCATGCGGCGCTGCTGCACCACGTCCTGCAGGCCGTAGGCCATCCAGGCGTCGGCCGGCAGGCCGTCGCGGCCGGCGCGGCCGGTTTCCTGGTAATAGCCCTCGATGCTCTTCGGCAGGTCGAGGTGGGCGACGAAGCGCACGTCCGGCTTGTCGATGCCCATGCCGAAGGCGATGGTGGCGGCCATCACGATGCCGTCCTCGCGCAGGAAGCGCGCCTGGTTGGCGGCGCGCGCGGCATGCTCCATGCCGGCGTGGTACGGCAGCGCAGTGATGCCGTGCCGGTTCAGGAATTCGGCGGTTTCCTCGACCTTCTTGCGCGACAGGCAATAGACGATGCCGGCTTCGCCGGCGTGCTGCGCCTCGATGAAATCCAGCAGCTGCTGGCGGCCGTTGGCCTTTTCGACGATCTGGTAGCGGATGTTGGGCCGGTCGAACGACGACACGAACTGTGCCGCCTCTTCCAGCTGCAGGCGCTGGGCGATTTCGGCGCGCGTCTGCTGATCGGCGGTGGCGGTCAGCGCAATGCGCGGTACGTCCGGGAACTGCTCGTGCAGCACCGACAGCTTGATGTATTCGGGACGGAAGTCGTGCCCCCATTGCGACACACAGTGCGCCTCGTCGATCGCGAACAGCGCGATCTTCGACGCCGTCAGCAGGTCCAGGCAGCGCGGCGTCAGCAGCCGCTCCGGCGCCACGTACAGCAGGTCCAGCCCGCCGGTGCGCACCAAGCGCTCGATACGCGTCGCCTCGTCGAAATCCTGGGTCGAATTCAGGAAGGCAGCGCGCACGCCGACCTCGGCCAGCGCGTCGACCTGGTCCTGCATCAGCGCGATCAGCGGCGACACCACGACGCCGACGCCATCGCGCAGCAAGGCCGGGATCTGGTAGCACAGCGACTTGCCGCCGCCGGTCGGCATCAGCACCAGCGCATCGCCGCCGGCCGCGACCCGCTCGACGATCGCCGCCTGCTGGCCGCGGAACGACGGGTAGCCGAATACCGTTTCCAGGATGTCGAGAGCGCGCTCGGCAAGCGCCTTATCCGGCACGGGAATTTCTAGGGCTGTCACACCACTTTCCTAATATGGAAGGACGATTCGCAGGGGCACTCGCGGATGTGGCCGGGCAACAACGCCTGCTTGGCCACACCGAACATCGCCGTCCAGGCCAGCCTCTGAGCATTACGCGGTCACCCCTTTCAGAAACTGCAGCAATTCGGCATTGACTTCATGCGGCCTTTCCTGCTGCGTCCAATGGCCGCAATTTTTCAATACCAGCCGCTTGGTCAAGCCTGGAACCATATCAGGCAAGACGTCGAAGTTCGGTTTCGTCTGGCGTTGCACCGGATCTTCGGCACCGGTGATAAAGACGGCTGGCACAGTGATCCTGGCATTCTGGTACGCCGCCATCAGTTCCCAGTTCCGGTCGAGATTACGGTACCAGTTCAGGCCGCCAGTGAACCCGCTGCGCTCGAACTCCGTCACGTAATAGTCGAAGTCCTCTGTTGTCAGCCAGGAAGGCGGCTTGCCCATGTCAATCAAGCTATCCAGATATTTCCTGACGGGCGCAGAATTTCTTCCTCGCATCAGATCGCCTTCCGCCGACGCCGTAAAAAACAGGGCCCGCAGCGTCTTGCCGACGTCTTGATTGAGTTCGGCATCCGCCACACCCGGATTCTGGAAGTAATCGATGTAAAAGAACCGGCCGCCCATCAACTGCCGCAGCGTTGCCAGAGGCGGGCTTTCCCGACGCGGAGAATACGGGACGCTCAGCGCGGCGATCGCGGTGAAGCGATCGGGATGCAGCAGACAGGCATTCCAGGATACGACCGCCCCAAAGTCATGCCCGACGATCGTGGAGGTTTTTTCGCCCAGTTTATCCAGCAGACCGGTCAGATCGTTAACCAACTCAATGATCGTGTAGGCCTCGATCGCTTTTGGGCTATCGGTTTGACCGTAGCCTCGCATGTCGGGTGCAATGACACGGTAACCGGCGTTGGCAAGCACGGATATTTGATGGCGCCAGGAATACCACGACTCCGGGAATCCGTGAACCAGCAAAACCAGTGGCCCCGTTCCCTGCTCAACAATGCGCATTTTGATGCCATTGGTTTCGATCATCCGGAATCCGAATCCGTGCGCAGTTGCCGTCTTTTCATCGGCAGCATAGGCAAACGACCCCGGAAACAGCGAGGCGAGTCCGGTGGCCAGCGTCGCCTTTAAAAGCCGGCGCCGGTTACCATGCCCGTTCCACCGACGAATATCCACAGCATCTTTTTCAAGCGTACTGTTCAAATCCACCCCTCCCCCACCTGTTCATTGCTTGCCGATATTGTTTTATGTGCGCAACATCCCAGCCGTATGTGCCGGCTGTGTCCGGCACCGTCATGCGGCCGGCCCGCCTCGATCTCAATCCGCCCACACCACCCAGCCGCCATAGCTGCTGGCCAGCACCAGGATGCCGAAGGCGATCCGGTACCAGGCGAAGAACGTGAAGTCATGCGTGCTGATGTAGCGCAAAAGCCAGCGCACGCAAAAGAAGGCCGACACGAAGGCGGCCACGGTGCCGATGCCGAACAGCGGAATGTCGGCCGCCGACAGCAGCGCGCGCTCCTTGTACAGCGAATAGACGGTCGCCGCCAATAGCGTCGGGATCGCCAGGAAGAACGAAAACTCGGTGGCCGCCTTGCGCGACAGGCCCAGCCACATGCCGCCGATGATGGTGGCGCCGGAGCGGCTGGTGCCCGGTATCAGCGCGAACGCCTGTGCGCAGCCGACCTTGAAGGCATCCAGTGCGGACAGGTCGTCCACCGTCTCGACGCGGGCGGCGGCCGGGTTGATGCGGTTGCGGCGCTCGACCCACAGGATCACCAGCCCGCCGACGATGAAGGCGATCGCCACCGGCACCGGCGCAAACAGAACCTCCTTGACCACCTTGCCGAACACCAGGCCAAGCAGCGCCGCCGGCAAGAAACCGATCAGCAGGTTCAGCGCGAACTTCTGCGCGCGCCGCTCGCTCAGCAGCCCGCCCGTCACCGCGGCGATGCGGGCCCGGTATTCCCAGCACACCGCGAGGATCGCGCCGGCCTGGATCACGATTTCGAACACCTTGATCTTTTCACCGGTGAAGTTCAGCAGGCTGCCGGCCAGGATCAGGTGGCCGGTGGACGAGATCGGCAGGAATTCCGTCAAGCCTTCGACGATGCCCATGATGAGCGCTTTAAGTGCGAGAACGGTATCCATGTGGGGCGCGGTCGGAATCAACAGGTCAACAAAAAAGCCCGCGTTGCGGTCGCAGTGCGGGCGGCGTGAAGCGATGCACGGACGGGAAATGCCGTCGTTATTTTACCGGCTCGAAGGTGACGGCGAGCGCGTCGGATTTGACCGAGATCGCAACCGGGGTGAATTCGACACCGAAGCGGCGGAAGTCGCTCGGCTCGAAGCGGTACAGCGGCAGTTCGGTCAGCGCCTGCTGCAGCAGCAGCCCGCCAATGCGGCCGATGCGCTCGGCGGCGACCGGATCGACGCCCTCCAGCGTGAAGCGCTCGACACGCGGCTGCGCCAGCAGCAGCGCGCGACTGGCGGCATCGACGCGCAGCGCGCCGGACACCATCAGGCTGCCATTGGACGGCGCGCCGCCCAGCACCGGCACGATGCGCGTGGCCAGCTGAAGCTCGATACGATTGGCCGCCGGCTGCAGCGTCACCCGCGGCTGCGACAGCGTGACGTCGAACAGCGCCAGGTAGCGGTCGTCGTACGGAAAATGCCGCTCCAGTTCCTGCTGCAGGCGTGGCAGCGGCAAGCTCACTTCGCGCGCGCCGAACAGTACCGAACAGCCGGCCAGCATCAATAGCAATGCCGGCAGCACCAGCCGCGCCAGCGTCTTCATCGTGAATCCTTTCTGTCATTCATAGCGCAGCGCCTCGATCGGTAGCAGCCGCGAAGCCTTCTTCGCCGGATAGAAGCCGAAGAAGATGCCGATCGCCGCCGAGAAGCCGACCGCCAGCACGATCGACTCCGGCGACAGTTTGGTGGCCCAGCCGGCGAAGGCGCCTATCGCGTACGAGCCGGCGACCCCCAGCACGATGCCGATCAGACCGCCGATCGACGACAGCGTGATCGCCTCCACCAGGAATTGCGTCAGGATGTCCGAGCCGCGCGCGCCGACCGCCATGCGCAGGCCGATTTCGCGGGTGCGCTCGGTGACCGACACCAGCATGATGTTCATGATGCCGATGCCGCCGACCAGCAGCGACACCGACGCCACCGCCGCCAGCAGCAGGGTCATCACGCGCGACGATTCTTCCTGCGCGGCCAGCATCTCGGTCAGGTTGCGCAGCGTGAAGGCGTCGTCCTGGCCCGGCTGGGTGCGCTGGCGCTGGCGCATCAGCGCCCGGATCTTTTCCTCGGCCTCCTGCATGCTGGCGCCGTCCTGCACCTTGACCTGGATCGTGCCGACCCGCCGCAGCTTGCCCTGGGTATTGCCAAACAGGCGATTGCGCGCGGTCGACAGCGGCACCATGACGACGTCGTCCTGGTCGGTGCCCATCATGCTCTGGCCCTTGCTGGCGAGCACGCCGATCACCGTGAACGGCACGTTCTTGACGCGGATCGTCTGGTCCATCGGGTCCATGTCGCCGAACAGCTGGGTCGCCACCGTCTGCCCGATCACCACCACCTTGGCGGAGCCGGCCACCTCGGCCGGCTCGAAGATGCGGCCGGCCGCCAGCGGCCAGTCGCGCGCCTCCAGGTAATCCGGGGTGATGCCGTAGATCTGCGTGGCCCAGTTGCTGCTGCCGGCGATCAGCTGGCCGGAGCTGCGCGACGATGGCGCCGCCACCTGCACTTCCGGTACTTCGTTGGCGATCGCGACCGCATCGTCCTCGGTCAGGTTCTGGTTGGCGCCGGCGCCGAGACGCACGCCGGAAGCGGTGGTCGAACCCGGAATGATGATCATCAGGTTCGAGCCGAGGCTGTTGATCTGGTCCTGGATGCGCGCCTGCGCGCCGCCGCCGACCGCGATCATCGTGATCACCGCCGCCACCCCGATGATGATGCCGAGCATGGTCAGCATCGAGCGCAGCAGGTTGACGCGCAGCGCCTTCAGGGCGATGCGCAGCGTCGCCAGCAGGTTCATGCGGCCGCCCCCGCCTGCTCCAGCGCCACCAGCTGCGCCTGCGCATCCTGTGGCGCATTGGCGTGATCGCTCACCACGCGGCCATCGCGGAAAGTGATGATGCGCGACGCGAAGCTGGCGATGTCCGGCTCGTGCGTGACCACCACGATGGTCATGCCCTGCCGGTTCAGCTTCTGCAGCAGCGCCATGATCTCGATGCTGGTACGCGAATCGAGCGCGCCGGTCGGTTCGTCGGCCAGGATCAGCGACGGATTGTTGACCAGCGCACGCGCAATCGCCACCCGCTGCTGCTGGCCGCCGGACAGTTGCGCCGGATGGTGGTCGAGCCGTGCCTCCAGGCCGACCTCGGCCAGGCGGGCGACCGCGCGCGCGCGGCGCTCGGCGGCCGGCACCGTCGAATACAGCAGCGGCAGTTCGACGTTGTCCTGCGCGCTGGTGCGCGGCAGCAGGTTGAACTGCTGGAACACGAAGCCGATGCGCCGGTTGCGAATCGCCGCCAGCTGGTCGCTCGACAGCGCCGACACATTTTCGCCGGCCAGCAGGTAATCGCCGGAAGTCGGCGAATCGAGGCAGCCGAGCAGGTTCATGAAGGTCGACTTGCCGGAGCCGGAAGCGCCCATGATGGCGACGAATTCGCCTTCGCCGATCGCAATCGAAACACTGCGCAGGGCAAACACGTGATTGCTGCCGATCACGTATTCCTTGACCAGGTTGCGGGTTTCGATCAGTTGCGCCATGCCGGATGAGTCAGAACATGCGCGGACCGCCGCGCGGCGCACCGCCGGCCGGACGCGCCGCGGCATTCTGCGCCTGGCCGACGATGATTTCGGTGCCTTCCGTCAGCTCCGGTGCGACGATCTCGGTCATCGTGCCGTCGGTCAGTCCAAGCCGCACGCTCAATTCCACCGGCTGGCCGTCAGCGCCGAGCTGGTAGAGGCGGCCGCTGCTGGTGCGGGCGCCGCGCCCACCTTGATTTTCGGCGCTGATCTCGTCGTATTTCTTGCGCTGTTCCGGCGTCAGCATGTCGGCGATCTGCGCACGTACCTCGGCGCGATTGCGTTCCATCAGTTTTTGCCGCTCGGCCGGCTCCATGCCGCGGGCGGCGCCCATCTTCGCGCGCAAGCCGCTGAAAATCGCCTCCAGCCTGGCTTTTTGCGCTTCGTCCAGCTGCAGCTCGCGTTCCAGCCGTTGCTGGATCTGGCCTGGCGCCTGAGCGCCGCCGGCGCGCGCCGCCGGCATTTCCGCCGGTGCCGCCGCCGAGGTGCCAACGGCGGCACCAACCGGCTTGAAGCGCAGCGCCGAATTCGCCACCTTCAGCACGTCCTTGCGGCTGTCGGTGACGATGCGCACATTGGCGGTCATCCCCGGCAGCAGTTCTTTGCGCGGGTTGTCGGCGCTGACTTCGACCATGTAGGTAATCACGTTCGACACGTTTTGCGCCGACTTGCGGATCTGCTTGACTTCGCCCTCGAACGTGCGTCCGGGAAAGGCATCGACGGTAAAGGTGGCTTTCTGGCCCTGGCGGATGCGGCCGATCTCGGATTCGTCGATCGCGGTATCGACCCGCATGTCGGTCAGATCGCCGGCGATGATGAACAGTTCTGGCGCCTGCAGGCTGGCGGCCACGGTCTGGCCGGCGTCGACGCTGCGCTTGATGACCACGCCGTCGACCGGCGCCTTGATCGCGGTACGGCCAAGGTCGATCTCGGCTTGCGCCAGCACCGCGGCGCGCTGGCGCATCACCGCGGCGCCGTTCTTCAGATTGGCTTCTGCGACCGCCACCTGCGCGCGCGCGGTCGCCAGCTGGGCAGCGGCGGCGTTATAGACGGCGCGCGCCTTATCGCGCTCGGCGGCGGAAATGAAGCCCTTGTCCAGCAGCTGCTGCTTGCGCTCGTAGTCCTGGCGTGCGTCCAGCATCGTGATCTCGTTGCGCGCGACTTCCGAACGCTGCGCCGCCAGGCTGGCTTCCTGGGTCTGGCTCTGGGCGCGGGCGGCATCGAGGTCGGCTTGGGCCTGACGCACCTTGTATTCGAAGGTCTGCGGGTCGATGCGCGCGATCAGCTGGCCTTCCTTCACCTCGCTGTTGAAGTCGGCCAGCACTTCCTTCAACTGGCCCGACACTTGCGAACCAACCTGCACCGATACCACCGGGTTCAGCGTGCCGGAGGCGGCGACACTGGCGCTGATCGCGCCGCGCTCGACCCGCACGGTGCGGTATTGCGGCGCCGCGCCCTGCCGCGACCAATAGGTGGCGCCGGCGCCGGCGGCAATCAACAAGGCCAGTAGCGGCAGCCAGAACCGCCATTTTTGCAAACCATGCATGCATCACCCGAAAAGTCGGCACGGAAACCAGGCGATTCTACCGGCAATCGGTACCGCCTCAGGGCCGGTCGCAGGAGACTTTGTAAGCGTTTGTGTCAACGACGGCAACGGCGCAGCGACGCGCCTTGACGGCGCCGGCAATGGCGCTTACATTGCTGACTCTAAAGTAAGTTATCCACCGGACCTCCCTCCCATGCCGTGCCTGTTCAAGCACAAACCGCGCTGGGCGCGCCGCAAGGAAGCGCGCCCGCAGGAGCTGCTGGCGGCCGCGCTCGACCAGTTCGTCGCGCGCGGCTACGCCGCCGCGCGGTTGGAGGACGTGGCGCGCCAGGCCGGCGTGTCCAAGGGCACGCTGTATCTGTATTTCGCCAACAAGGAAGAGCTGTTCAAGGCGGTGGTGCGTGAAAACATGCTGCCGGTGCTGGGCGAGGCGGCACAGATCATCGACCGCTACGACGGCAGCAGCGCCGATCTGTTCCGCGAAATCCTGCACGGCTGGTGGCAGCGCGTCGGCGCGACCCAGCTGTCCGGTATCAGCAAGCTGATGATCGCCGAATCCGGCAACTTCCCGGCGCTGGCCAAGTTCTACCACGACGAAGTGATCGTGCCCGGCAAGGCGTTGATCGTGCGCATGCTGGAACACGGCGTCGCGCGCGGCGAATTCCGCCAGCACGACGCGCGCCGCACCGCCGAGGTGGTGGTGGCACCGATGCTGATGCTGATGCTGTGGAAGCATTCGTTCCACTCCTGCCAGCCCGAAGCCTTCGCGCCGAACGATTATCTGGACAATTTCATCGACCTCTGCCTGCACGGCCTGCTGGCGGACGGCGCAACTTAACGGAATTCCCATGTCAAAACGCCGTGCATACTGGTGGGCGCTGGTCGTCGTCGCGC
>JBAUJK010000021.1:0-4843 GCA_049683695.1 Burkholderiaceae bacterium | reverse complement strand
GCGCCCGCTGCGCCCCCTGCACTGCCGCCGCGAGCAGCCGGCGGCCGCGCGCCAGGCGCGACATGACAGTGCCGATCGGCACGTCGGTGATGGTCGCGATGTCGCGGTAACTCATGTTTTCCAGTTCGCGCAACACCAGTACCTCGCGATATTCGAGCGGCAATGCGTCCAGCGCGTGATGAACCAGGTGCAGCTCGTCGCGCCGCACGGCCAAGGTTTCCGGGTCGCAACCGGTGTCATCGAACCATCCCGGCAGGCGCGCGTCGCCATGCAGCGCCTCGTCGTACGGCGCGCTGTCGGCGGCGTCATGGCGTCGGCGCCACTCGGTAAACCAGATATTTCGGACCATCGCCAGCAGCCATGCGCGCGGATTGTCGCCATGAAAGCCGTCGAAGAAGCGGAACGCGCGCAAGTAGACTTCCTGCACTACGTCGTCGGCATCGCCACCGCTGCCGGACAGCCAGCGCGCCAGGTTATAGGCGGCGTCCAGATGCGGCAGCATGAGCTCTTCGAAGCGCCGAGCCTGGTCGGTTGCGCGCACGATCATCTCACCTGCCAGCTGCGTCCGGCTTATTTGACGATCACCACGCCGACCATCTGTGGGTGGATCGCGCAAAAATAGGAATAGCTACCGGGCGCGGCAAACGTGAAGGAGAATTGTTCACCGGTATCCAGCGGCGGCGAGCTGAAAACGCGGGGATCGGCGCTGCTGGTGACGGTATGCGCTTCGTCGTCGCGGTTGACCCAGGTCACGCGGGTGCCGGCGGCAACGGTCAGGGTTGGCGGGCTGAAGCGGAAATTGGCGATTTGCACCACGTTGGCAGCCGGCTGTGCGCCGGGCTTGGCCTCCGGTTGCGCGCTGCCGGCCGCCATCACCCCGGGCGCAACGGGCAGCAACGTCAAGGCCAGTAGCAGGACGCATCCGGCCCATTGCTCCGTCGATTTGTTTGCAGTGTTCATGGCGATTCTCCGGATGATCGTCGCGCGTGCCAGGCGTTTCAGGCAGCCAGCGGCGTATCGACCAGCGCCAGCTCGGCACGTCCCGGCACGACGTCGACGGAACGCACACCGATCAACGAGCGCAACCGGTCGGCCGGCACCTTCAGCGGGCCGGGGCCGGGCCCGACGCCGGGCCCCGGCTGCGGATAGGCAGTGGACATGGCCGTGTGAAAACTGACATGGCCCTCCACTTTTTGGATGACTTGGTGGATATGGCCGTTCAGCACCGTGACCGAGCCGAAACGCTTCAGGTGGCTCAGCGCCTGCGCGCTGTCGTCGGTGCCCCAGCCCCATTCGGGGTAAAGGGCCCACAGCGGCATATGCGTGTACACCACGATCGGCGTGCTGCTGCCGCGCCCACGCAGATCCTGCGCCAGCCATGCCAGTTGCTCGTCGCCCAGAAAGCCGAGGCCGCCCGCCTTCAGGTTGAGCACGTTCACCAGCGCGATGAAGTGCACGCCGTTGTGGTCGAAACTGGACCAGCCCTTGCCGCCGCTGCCGGCGGAGAAGCGCTCGAAGAAGGACTTGCCGGCATCCAGTAGCACGTCGTGTTCGCCCGGCACGTAATGGACTTCCAGTCCAGCGCCCCGGACGATCTGCTCGGCGGTATCGAATTCGCCGGGTTTCGACAGATGGCTGACATCGCCCGTGTGGAGCAGGAAGGCCGGCTGCTGCGGCGCCGCCTTGATCTTGGCAATCGCCTCTTGCAGGCTGCCAGCCGGATCGGGATTCGGTTCCTTGTTGAAACCGATATGGCTGTCGCTGATCTGCACGAAACTGAATGCGCGCGACGCCGGTTGTGCCGCATGGGCAGTGTTGCCCAGCGCCAGCGAGCGCGGCACGCCGCCGTCCAGGGTCCATAGCACGCCGGCGCCGGCCCAGGCCATGCAGGCCAGCGCCCGGCGCCGACTCCGGCCGTGAGCGGTGAGCGTTTCCGTTTGATCGTCGGTCGCGGCCGGACCGGGGCGGGTGTGATCATCCATCGTGGCGCCTCCATGCACTTGCGGCCGGGGCGCTCGCCGTATCCGAACGTCGCCTGCGCCGACACCTGTATGACTGCCAGCGATGACAATTTATTCCAGCGCTCGCCGGAGAGAGACGGCGGCATCTCTGGGGCCGCGGGCAGCGGTCCGGTGGAGCACCAAACTGCTGACGGAGCAGGCGCTAAGCCAGAAAGTCTTCCACCAATGCCGCCAGCCGCTGCGGCTGGTCATGGTGCAGCATGTGGCCGGCATCGGTCACCATTTCGCAACGCACCTCGCGCAGGCAGGCCAGGCGGCGCTCGATCTCGGCGCGCGCCTCCTCCTTCGGCCCCAGCCAGCGCCAGGCGTCGGTGTCGTCCGCCTCGACCCACAACACCGGCGCCTCGATGCGGCGCCAGCAGGCCAGCACTTCGTCCAGCCGGTATTGCAGCGGACCATGGTTCTTGTGCACCGGGTCGCCCAGGATTTCCCAGCGCCCGGCATCGTTCGGCCGCGCCCAGTGGCCGGCCAGGAAAGCGGCGCGCTGGTCCGGCAGGCGCGGATTGGTCTTCTGCAGGCGGCGCGCGACCTCTTCGCGCGACGCGTAGTCGCGCATCGACGGCGCCTGCTGCAATTCTTCCAGCCAGCGCGCATAGCGCTGCGGCGCCTGTTCCGGGTCGCTGGCCGCCAGGCCGAAGCCTTCCAGGTTGATCAGGCGGCGGATGCGCTCAGGCCGGATGCCGGCATACAGCATCACGATGTTGGCGCCCATGCTGTGGCCGAGCAGGTTGACCGGCTGCTGCGGCGCGTAGCGGCGCAGGATCGCGTCGAGATCGCCCAGGTAGTCGGGAAACCAGTAGTTGTCAGCGCCCGACTTGTCGGTCAGACCGAAGCCGCGCCAGTCCGGCGCGATCACGTGCCAGTCGCGCGCCAGGCAATCGACCATGAACTGGAACGAGGCCGACACATCCATCCAGCCGTGCATCAGGAACAGCGGCGGCGCATCATCGGCGCCCCAATGACGGACGTGATACCGCAGTCCGCGCAGCGTGATAAATTCGGAACGGGAAATTTTCATCGGGTACGGTGGGGAAGCGGGCCGCAGCGGCCGGAATGTCGGGCGCGCGGCGTGCCGGCCGCCGCATTGGCAATAGAACGATCGTTCGATAATTATAGTGGAGAAAACATGACATCCGGCAGGCAACCCGTTTCCGTCGATCAATACGATGAGCTGTACCGGCAATTCCGCTGGCAGGTGCCGGCGCAGTTCAACATCGCCGAGGTGTGCTGCCGGCGCTGGGCGGCGGATGCCGGCCGCGTCGCGATTCATTACGAAGACGACCGCGGCGCCGCCGCGACGTTGAGCTACGCCGAGCTGCAGCAGCAGGCCAACCGGCTGTCGAATCTGCTGCGGCGCCTGGGCGTGACGCGCGGCGACCGCGTCGCCGTGGTGCTGGCGCAGCGGCCGCAGACGGCGGTGGCCGACATCGCCTGCTTCCAGCTGGGCGCGGTAACGATGCCGCTGTCGGTGCTGTTCGGCCCCGATGCACTCGAGTACCGGCTGCAGAACAGCGAAGCCTGCGTCGCCATCGCCGACGACGCCGCGCTCGCCAGCCTGCAGCAGATCCGCACCGCCTGCCCGGCGCTGCGCCATGTGATCGCGATCGATGCGAAAGCCGACGGCGTGCTGTCCTGGGATGCCGAGATGGCGCAGGCGGCGCCGGATTTCGACATCGAGCCGACCGCCGCCAGCGATCCGGCGATCCTGATCTATACCAGCGGCACCACCGGCGCGCCGAAGGGCGCGCTGCTGCCGCACTCGGCGGTGATCGGCAACCTGCCCGGTTTCGTCGCGTCGCAGGACTGGTTCCCGCGCGATGGCGACGTGTTCTGGACGCCGGCCGACTGGGCCTGGACCGGCGGCCTGATGGACGGCCTGCTGCCGACGCTGTATTTCGGCATGCCGCTGGTCGGCTACCGCGGACGCTTTTCCGCCGACACGGCGTTCCGCCTGATGGAGAAATACCGCGTCACCAACACCTTCCTGTTCCCGACCGCGCTGAAGATCATGATGAAGGAGTACCCCGAGCCGCGACGCCAGTTCGACCTGAAACTGCGCGCCATCATGAGTGCCGGCGAAGCGGTCGGCGATACCGTGTTCGAATGGGGCCGGCAGGCGCTCGGCATCACCATCAACGAGATGTTCGGCCAGACCGAGATGAACTACCTGGTCGGCAACAGCTCGCACAGATGGCCGCCGAAGCCGGGCAGCATGGGCCGCCCCTACCCCGGCCACCGGGTGGCGGTGATCGACGACGACGGCAACCCGGTCGGCCCCAACGTGGTCGGCGAAGTGGCGCTGCACCGCACCGACATCCACGGCACGCCGGACCCGATCTTCTTCCTCGAATACTGGCGAAACCCGCAGGCGACGCAGGCCAAGTACAGCGGCGACTGGTGCCGCACCGGCGACCTGGCCTCGGTCGACGACGACGGCTATTTCTGGTACCAGGGCCGCGCCGACGACATGTTCAAGGCGGCCGGCTACCGCATCGGCCCGTCGGAAATCGAGAACTGCCTGCTGAAGCACCCGGCGGTGCTGAACGCGGCGGTGGTGCCGAAACCGGATGCGGCGCGCGGCAACCTGGTCAAGGCCTACGTGGTGCTGGCGCCGAGCGCCGCGCGCGACGCGGCGGCGCAGGAAAGGCTGGTCGCCGAATTGCAGGCGCACGTGCGCGGCAAGCTGGCACCGTACGAATATCCGAAGGAAATCGAATTCATCGAGCAACTGCCGATGACCACCACCGGCAAGCTGCAGCGGCGCGTGCTGCGGCTGCAGGAAGAAGAACGGGCGCGCGCGTCGCGCTGAACGGCCGGCTTCA
>JBAUJK010000020.1:0-1747 GCA_049683695.1 Burkholderiaceae bacterium | reverse complement strand
GAGTTCAGCGGCCCCGCCGACCTCGAATGCGAAATGCTGGTGCTGGGCGCCGGTCCCGGCGGCTATTCGGCCGCCTTCCGCGCCGCCGATCTCGGCATGGCGACGGTGCTGGTGGAGCGCTACTCGACGCTGGGCGGGGTCTGTCTGAACGTCGGCTGCATTCCGTCCAAGGCGCTGCTGCACGTGGCGGCGGCGATCGACGAGACCGCCGCCCTGGCCGCGCACGGCGTCAGCTTCGGTCCTCCGCAGGTGGACGTCGACAAGCTGCGCGGCTGGAAGGACAAGGTGGTCGGCAAGATGACCGCCGGCCTGGCCAGCATGGCGAAGGCGCGCAAGGTCAACGTGGTGCAGGGCGTCGGCCGCTTCGTCGGCCCGCATCACCTGGAAGTGACGGCAGCCGACGGCGGCAAGAAGACGATCCAGTTCAAGCAGGCGATCATCGCCGCCGGTTCATCGGTGGTGAAGCTGCCGTTTATCCCGCAGGATCCGCGCATCGTCGACTCCACCGGCGCACTGGAACTGCGGCAGATCCCGAAGCGCATGCTGGTGATTGGCGGCGGCATCATCGGGTTGGAAATGGCCAGCGTGTATTCGACGCTGGGCACGCGCATCGACGTGGTGGAAATGCTGGACGGCCTGATGCAGGGCGCCGACCGCGACCTGGTCAAGGTCTGGCAGAAATTCAACGCCAAGCGCTTCGACAAGATCATGTTGAAGACCAAAACAGTGGCGGTCGAGGCGCTGCCCGACGGCATAAAGGTCAGCTTCGAAAGCGCCGATGCGGCGACGGCCGCGCCCGATCCGCAGCTGTACGACATGGTGCTGGTGGCGGTCGGCCGCAGCCCGAACGGCAAGCTGATCGGCGCCGATGCGGCCGGTGTTGCCGTCACCGAGCGCGGCTTCATCGAGGTCGATTCGCAGATGCGCAGCAATGTGCCGCACATCTTTGCGATCGGCGACATCGTCGGCCAGCCGATGCTCGCGCACAAGGCGGTGCACGAGGCGCACGTGGCGGCGGAAGCGGCGGCCGGGCAAAAATCGCATTTCGATGCCCGCGTGATCCCGTCGGTCGCCTACACGGACCCGGAAGTGGCCTGGGTCGGAGTCACCGAGGACGAGGCGAAGGCCAAGGGCATCCAGCTGGAAAAGGGCCTGTTCCCGTGGAGCGCTTCCGGCCGCGCGGTGGCCAACGGCCGCGACGAGGGTTTCACCAAGCTACTGTTCGACGCCGAGACGCACAGGATCGTCGGCGGCGCCATCGTCGGCACCGATGCTGGCAACATGATCGGCGAGATCGCCCTAGCGATCGAAATGGGCGCCGACGCAGTGGATATCGGCAAGACCATCCACCCGCACCCGACCCTGGGCGAGTCGATCGGCATGGCGGCCGAGGCGTTCGAGGGCGTCTGTACCGACCTGCCGCCGGCACGCAGGAAATAGCCGTGCCCCGCCGGCCATGACCGGCGGGCAGGGCAGATCGTCACGATCAGCGCGGCCATCTGGCACTACCCCCCCCCCCGGAGTGCGCCGGGATGGCCGCGGATGCGGTAATGGCGCTGATCCGCGTGCGCGCGACGGCCGTCTTTCCCAAGGCGGCTGCGGCACCTGCACCAAGCCCGATCGGCATGGTCGAACGGAAGGCGCTCGGCTTGCCGCCATCCAAGTCGGCTACCATGACGGCTGCTCAACTCTTCCTGTTTCCATGCAAAACGTCCTGCTGGTCGTCGCCGCGCTGCTGCTGGTGCTG
>JBAUJK010000019.1:0-14260 GCA_049683695.1 Burkholderiaceae bacterium | reverse complement strand
TTTCCGCATTCTGCTTCACCGTCGACGTCAATTCCTCCATCGACGACGCCGTTTCCTCCAGCGAACTCGCCTGCGCTTCCGTCCGCGACGACAAGTCCGCATTCCCCGTCGCAATCTCCGCTGAAGCCACTCCGATTGTCTCGGTACTGCGCCGCACCTGGCCGACCGTCTGCACCAGGCTGTCGTTCATCAGCTTCAACGCCTGCAGCAACTGGCCGGTCTCATCGCCGGAGGTGACCCGGATGTTCTGTGAAAGATTGCCTTCCGCCACGCTGCGCGCCACTTTCACCGCCAGATTCAGCGGACGGGTGACTGCGCGGATCAGCCAAATGCCGATGAAGATGGCAAAAAGAATGCCGCCGGCGATCGCTACCACAGAGGTATTGCGAACCAGCAGATACAGTTCCTGGGAATTGGTGAAGTCAGCCTTGGCGACATCCAGCTGGATCTTGATCAGCGCTTCTATTCCGGCTTCAAGATCGCTGTAGTACTGCCGCATCGCCCCCTGCATGATTTCCATCGCCAACTGGGTATTCGGAGCCCGTAACGCGTCGATGGTCGGCTGCATGCCTTCGGCGACGAATTTTTTATAGTCTTCGTGCGCCTTGCCGGCGATTTTTCGCTCGTCCTCCGCCAGTTGACCACCCAGATAGGCGGTCCAGATCTTGTCCGCCTCAGCGAATCCGGCCTCCACCGCATCCATTCTCTTGTTGACCACTGAAGGGTCGTCGTTCAGCGATTGCGAGGCGGCCAACTGGCTCTTGTTGATGAGCCGAAGTATCTGGTCGAGCTGCCCGGTCGGGACCAGGCGATGGTCGTACAGCGAACTCAGCGCTCCATTGGTATAACTGAGGCTGGAAAGGCCAATGACGCCGCCGGCCACCAGCATCAGCGACAGCAGGCCAAGCACGAACACCAATCGCGAACGGATACTCAGATTCCTTAACACTTGCTCCTCCTCCTCCGAGTGTGGCGTTGCGCCGCCACACGTTGTTGTTATGGGTTATACCTGGTCGACTCGCTCAGGCGGCGATTTTGTCGATCAGTCCCATTTCGGCGCTGGACATCAGCTTGTCTATGTCGACCAGGATCAACATACGTTGATCCAGCGTTCCCAATCCCACCAGGTAGTCGGTATTGAATGCGGTACCCATTTCAGGTGCCGGCTTGATCTGTTCGGCAGTCAGTGTAATGACGTCCGACACGCTGTCGACCACCATTCCGACCACCCGGCCGTTGATGTTGAGGATGATCACCACGGTGAACTGGTCGTAGATCGGTTCGCCGAGATTGAACTTGATGCGCATGTCCACGATCGGGACGATGATCCCGCGCAGGTTGACGACACCCTTGATGAAGTCCGGCGCGTTGGCGATGCGCGTGACGGTTTCGTAGCCACGGATTTCCTGGACCTTCAGGATGTCGATTCCGTACTCTTCCTTGCCCAGCGTGAAAGCAAGGAATTCATCTCCGGCTCCGTCCGATTTCCCTTGAATTTCGGCGATATTGGATTGATCGTTGTGTAACATGGCTTTCCCTCATCAAGAAAAAATTGGTTCGTCTTTAAGCTGCCGACTGGAACGCAACAACGCGGCGACGTCGATGATCAACGAGACGCCGCCGTCGCCCAGTATGGTGGCACCGGAAATTCCGGCTACCTTGCGGTAATTGGATTCGAGGTTTTTGACGACGATCTGCTGCTGGCCGACCAGATCGTCGACGAACAGGGCGGCCTTCCGCCCGTCCGATTCGAGAATGACCACGATGCCCTGCGACGGGTCGGTGAAGTTGGGATGTATGCCGAACACCTGATAAAGCGGAATCAGTGGCAGGTAATCGCCGCGCACCTTGACCACCCGCCCCTGGCCGCTGATTTCCTTGATATCCTGCGGTGCCGGCTGCAGCGATTCGACGACATAGCCGAGCGGCAGTATGTAGATTTCTTCGCCTACCCGCACCGACATCCCGTCCAGGATCGCCAGCGTCAGCGGCAGCGAAATCGAGATGGTCGTACCGAACCCCCGGCTGGAGCGGATGTCCACGGCTCCGCCCATCGCAACGATGTTCTGCCGTACCACGTCCATGCCGACCCCGCGGCCGGAGACGTCGGTCACCTGTTCCGCGGTCGAGAATCCCGGTGCCAGGATCAGCTGCCAGACTTCTCCATCCGGCATCTCCTCGGTAACCGGCATGCCGAGCTGGCGCGCTTTGCCGAGAATCTTTTCCCGATTCAGGCCGCCGCCATCGTCGGTGACTTCGATCACGATGTTGCCGCCCTGGTGCGCCGCCGACAGCGACAGCCGGCCGGTTTCGCTTTTCCCCGCCTTGGCCCGTTCCGCCGGCAGTTCGATACCGTGATCGATGCTGTTGCGCACCAGATGCGTCAACGGATCGACGATGCGCTCGATCAATCCCTTGTCCAGTTCGGTTGCCGATCCATGGGTGACGAACTCGACCCGCTTGCCGAGCTTCGTCGCCAGATCCCGCACCATCCGAGGGAAACGCGAAAATACGTAATCCATCGGCATCATGCGGATCGACATCACTGCCTGCTGCAAGTCGCGCGTATTGCGCGTCAACTGGCTCACGCTATCGAGGAGCTTTTCGTGGGTCATCGGATCCAGAACCCCGGTACGCTGCTCGATCATCGCCTGCGTAATTACCAGTTCACCGACCAGATTGATCAGCATGTCGACTTTTTCAATGCCGACCCGGATCGACGATTCATGGGCGGTCGCTCGGTCCGTATCGCGCCTGGCGGCCGTCTTCTTTTCTTCCGCCGTGCTGCCGTGCGCAGCGCTGGCGTGGGCCGCGGGCTCATGTACTGGTTCACGGTTTGCCGCGGGCTCCGGGTTCGGCTCCGGTTCGCCGGAAACAGATGCGTTTGGCTGCAGTGGCTGAAACGGCTCGAAGAAACCATAACCCTGCTCATCCTCGAGCTTCTTCCGGGCTGCCGCGGCTTCCTCGGCGGCAGTCGTGCCCGGCTCAATGGTGACCTTCAGTTCCGACGGCTCCATGATGAAGGAGCAGATCGCGATAATATCGTCAGCGCTTTCACTGGTGTTCAACAGGAACGCCGACCTTCCATCGGCCAGCACGGATTCCGTGATCGGCCCCAGCAATCCGAGTTCCGCCAGCAAGGCGTCGACATCGCGCCGTGGAATCGCCGGCAGTTCGATGCGAAAGCGCTGGTCACCCGTCGTCGCCGCATTGGACGCCGATTGCGCTGCAGCCGACCCTGACTCGATCTGCTGCGCCGCGCCAGCCGACAATTCCTGCAGCATCATGCGCACGTCCGCGGCCGTGTCCTGGTCGACCTCGGCTCCATGCCGGTGGCCGTCCAGCTGCATCTTCAGCACGTCCTTGGCGCGCAGGAACGCGTCCACGTGCCGTGCGGTCAGCACCATTTCGCCATTGCGCAGCCGATCCAGCAAGGACTCAAGGAAGTGGGTCACTTCGGCGAGGTCGGTCAACCCAAAAGTGGCGGCCCCCCCCTTGATCGAATGGGCAGTACGAAATATCGCGTGCAGGTCTTCGCTAGCCGGAGCCTCGACATCAACGGCCAGCAGGAGCTTTTCCATTTCCGCCAGCAACTCGTCAGCCTCGTCGAAAAAAACCTGAAAGAACTGACTTATCTCGATCGTCATTTTCAAACTCCGTCGTGGGCGTACGCGCGGATTTTCCGCGGTGGTTAGCCGATCACCTTTTTTACGACTTCCGTCAGGCGCTGCGGATCGAACGGCTTCACCAGCCAGCCGTTGGCACCGGCCGCCCGTCCTCTGGATTTCATTTCGTCGCTCGATTCTGTCGTCAACATCAGGATCGGCACGCTTTGGTAACCGGGCAGTTTGCGCAACCCGCGGATCAACGACAGGCCGTCCATGCGCGGCATGTTTTGATCGGTCAGTACCAGATCGAAAGTTTGCTGCTTCGCCTTGTCCAGGCCATCCTGCCCGTCCACCGCCTCAGTCACCTGATAACCGGCTGCCTTCAGGCTAAAGACCACCATTTGCCGAAGGGAGCCAGAATCATCGACGGCAAGTATTGTTTTCGACATTTCCTCTCCTGCATTTCCAATTCAGCCACGGACTCCGTATTTTCCATCTCGCGGTCCGCTAGAACAATTCGACATCCCCACTGCCCATGTGGGTCTGGCAAACCGCCTTCCATAAATTGCTTTCCAATTTTTCGTTGCGTTCTTCGAGCAAGCGATTCATGGCCTCCAGAAGTGCGACGATTTCCTCGGTCGCAGTCTCGCGGGCGATTCCGGCGCCACTGGTATCCAGCGTTTCCAAGACTTCGCTCAATCCGGCCACGCGCTGCAAGGCCCGGTCTAGCAGTTGAGTGGTCATATCCTGGAATTGCAGCCCCGTCACCACGGAGCTGACCCGCTCACCGACCTGCGCCGAAATCCGGTTCAAGTCAGCCACGTCGGCATCGGCCAGCGCCTGCCCCGCCTGCAGCTTGCCGATGATTTCCTGCTGCGCGCATATCGCCTCGTGAATCGCCATGAAGTCGGCCCCCAGACTCTCGATCGCCCCGGCAAGCAGGAAACTCGTTTGCGTCAGGTCGGTCCTGATTTCGTCGAGATGCTGGTCGCCGGAAGCCGCCACTCCTAACAGCAGGCGCTTCAGCTGCAAGCTCAACATTCTCTTTGTCGCCATAAAGCCTTCCTGTTGCATCCGCGCCGTGCCGGACAGGCGCTCATTGCCCGGAGGTTCCAACCATGTCCGACGTGACTTCTGCATCGTTCGAGATCGTACGCGTGCCACCGTCCTGCAACGCCACTTCCTCGGCCTTCTTGTTCATCACGATGATGCTGATACGCCGGTTGACCGGATTCAGCGGGTTGTCCCGGTCGAACAGGACCGCCGACGAAAGTCCGACCACTCGCAACACCTTGGATTCGTCCATCCCGCCGACGATCAATTCGCGGCGCGAGGCATTGGCGCGATCGGCGGACAACTCCCAGTTGCTATACCCTTTCTCTCCAGTGGAATAGATCACCGCGTCAGTATGGCCCGACAGGCTGATCCGGTTCGGCACGCCATTCAAGGCGCGCCCGATCTCGTGCAGAATCACTTTGGTATAGGGTTGCAGCTCCGCTCGTGCCAGCGCGAACATCGGGCGATTTTTCTCATCGACGATCTGGATGCGCAAGCCTTCCGTTGTAATGTCCAGCAAAAGCTGTTTCTTGTATTGGCTTAGCGACGGGACGTTTTCGATCGCCTCCTCGATCTTTTTTTTCAGCGCCTTCAGACGTTCGTTTTCAGCCCGCTCCAACTCCGCCTCGGCCGCTTTCAAGTTGTAGGTTTTCTTGGTGATCGTGTTTTCGCCCTTCTTCAGCTGACCATCACGCTGGCTCAGGTCGCGCCCACCGCCCTGGATCACGCTCGAACTGTCGCCGCTCCCGGACCCGCCTTGCATGGCGACCTTCAACGGCGTCTTGAAGTATTCGGCGATTCCCTGCAAATCCCCCTTCGTCGTCGACCCCAGCAGCCACATCAGCAGGAAGAACGCCATCATGGCTGTCACGAAGTCGGCATAGGCGATTTTCCATGCTCCCCCGTGACGTTCGCCCCTCGCCTTCCGGACTCTCTTGATGACGATCGGACGCAATCCTTCGTCGGCCATATGAAGTTCCCGTTATCTCGCCTTGGAGGCCTTGATGTGCGCCTCCAGTTCAAGGAAGGATGGCCGCTCGGTCGAAAACAGGACTTTCCGTCCGAACTCGACAGCAAGCGCCGGCGCATAGCCGTTCAGGCTCGCCAACAGCGTCACCTTGATGCATTCGAGAACTTTGGTCGACTCATGCAACTTCTGCTCCAACAGCGTCGAAAGCGGTCCGATGAAACCATATGCGAGCAGGATGCCGAGGAAGGTGCCGACCAGTGCATGGGCAATCAGAATACCCAGCTCCGCTGGCGGCAAGCCGACCGACGCCATCGTATGAACCACGCCCATCACCGCTGCCACGATCCCGAATGCCGGCATGGCGTCGGCGGTCTTGGCGATGCAAAGCACCGGGATTTCTCCCTCATGATGGTGGGTCTCGATTTCGTTGTCCATCAAATTTTCTATCTGGAAAGCATCCATGTTGCCGGATACCATCAGGCGCAGATAGTCGGTCATGAACTCGACGATATGATGGTTGGCCAGCACCCCCGGATACTTGCTGAAGATGGCGCTTTCCTCGGGCGCCTCGATGTCCCCTTCGATCGACATCAACCCTTCCTTGCGCACCTTGGTCAGCACCTCGAACAGCATGGCCATCAATTCCATGTACAAGGTCTTGGTGTATTTGGTCCCGCGCAGCAGTGTGGGCAGCGCCTTCAATGTCGCCTTGATCGCCTTGCCGCTGTTCCCGACCAGGAAGGCGCCGAACGCCGAACCGCCGATCATCAGCAGTTCGATCGGCTGCAGCAAGGCGGCCAGATGTCCGCCGGCCAGCGCGAAGCCGCCGAAAACCGAAGCGGCAACTACCAGATACCCCAATATGACTAGCAAACTTGCAACTCCACAAAGACGAAATGCATCGACGGGCGGCAGCTGGCTTCCGGGATCGCGATGGCGATTTGAATCTTCCGCGCGGCAGGCTCAGGAAAACCCGGCGCAAAAGACTGGCTTCACCGGTTACGACGCAAACCCGGGAAACTTGAGAATTCGGGGCGGAAATGTACCATATGGATTCTTGGCATTACATGCGCCAGCCATACAAGGCCGGCCCACTTGCGTCCGGCTGTGCGACGAAGGAAGGAGTCACCCCGGGAATTGGGAATTCGTAGCTCAGCAACAGCGTTCCAGGGCGCATTCCGGAAACCGCCTGTTGCCATAGCGCCGGCATCGCCGCCCCGGAAAGGTAGGCAAACACGACGTCGTAGGCAGCGAGATCGTCGCCGGCATAGTCAGCGCGTATGAAACGGCAGTTGGGGCGCCGCCCCTTCCGCCTCAGCCGGCTGACCAGCCACGGCAGCGGCGCTGATTCGATGCCGGTAACACGGATGTCCGGCCGCGATGCCGCCAAATGGCACACCAGCCCGCCGAATCCGCTGCCCAGATCCGCAACCGCGAGCGCGCGGTCCTCCGGCAGCAGCTCAGCCACCATTTGCCATACCGCTTTGGGCGATGGATAAAACGGAACCTGGGTGCGGAAGATATTCCAGAAGAGCGCGGCAAAAAGGCCAAAGCCGACAAGGAAGAACGCCGGCGGCAGCCGCAAGAGCGGAACCGCCCATAGCGCGATGGCAAACAGGAATTGTATCCAGGGCCACCAGGGCGCCAACCGCAGGCGGCGCGATATCGCCGCCGCCAGCACACCCTGAAAGAAGAAGAAAACGAAGGAAGGCAGATGCAACCCGAACCGCCGCGACAGGCCGAACGTCGTCAGCGCAACACCGAACGCCAGTCCCTGGCTGAGCAAGGCGTTGGTCGCGGGCAGACGCCACCAAGGCCGGCTGGACAGCGTTGCCACGTCAGGAATTTGATTGGAAGCTGGCCAGAAACGCCGATACCGGCGATCGATTACGCCTGCGCCGCCAGTTGAGCGCTTGCGGCGGCACGCGCCTTTTTAGTTTTCCCGGCGCGCGAAGGCATGCGGCACAGCCCGCAGAAATAATGGTCATGCAAGTCGAGGCGATGCACGACAAAATGGCCGCCGCACCCGCGGCACGGCATCGTCGTCAGCATCTTGCTGTCGAAAAAACGCAGCAGAGTCCAGGCGCGCGTCAGCGACAATACCGGCTCGCCATTCTCATCGCGCTCCTCGACTTGCTCGAGATAGAGCTGGTAAGCCTTGACCACGGCGGCGATACCCGATATCCGCGCATGCTCGACCAGATAGGTATGGATGTTGATGAACAGCGAGGAATGGATGTTCGGCTGCCAGGTAGTAAACCAATCGGTCGAAAACGGCAACATGCCCTTGGGCGGCGACACGCCCTTCAATTCCTTGTAAAGCTTGAGCAGCCGCTCGCGCGACAGCGAGGTTTCCGCCTCCAGCAATTGCAGGCGCGCTCCCAGGTTGATCAGCTCGATGGCAAGCTGGATATCCTGCGCTTCGGTCACGACGCTTTTGGCGGCCATCTTTTCACTCGCTGTGCTGAGATTACGGTAGTTGCAAAAACGGCTACGCGACCTGTTCCACCGGCTGGCCGGCCATCAGGATCGCGGCGTGCGAATGGGCCAATGCCCGGTCCTTGCTGTAGCTGGTCAGCATATTGAGGATGGCGCCATCATCGAAACGGAAACGCGCCACCATCATGTTGGTGCCGGCCAGTTTCAGGATCTGGCTGTTACTCAGGCCTTCGAGCAGATCGGCGATTTCATGGCTGATGCCAAGACGGAAAATCGCCGCGGCCTTGTCGGAGCGGATCATTTGCTGCGCGAGCATCAGATAGCTCAGATTCGCATCACGAATTTCCGCCATCATGTCGTTGATATTCATGCTCTCTCCCGTCCTGTAAATGCTGGCTGGCGATGACTGAACCAGTGACTGCATTGTGAAGCGGGGATTGCCGAACGGAAATTAGTGATTCGCTACTTTTCCTGTTGGAGTAAAGACAAATAGCCCGTAAGTGTTTGTCTTACAAACACCGGGCCATATCGACGCGACCCCGGAAAAGCGGGTCGGAAAGAGAAAAATCTGCGGATGAGTTATGTGTTTTTTTGCAAAGTTTCCTGAAAATCGCACTCCGTATTGCGCCTTCTACAATCTTTAACGGCAGCGTTTTCCGGAACTTTAGGGGTAGAGCCCAAAATTTTTGAAAAAGTTCTCGAAGTTCCGCCGTCTTCTCGATTAACGGCAGCGGTGTTCGCAACTTTAGGGAAATTTGAAAATATTTTTGAGATGCCGTTCAGGCAAGCGGACGCCCGGATTCGGAGCAAACGCCCTTGCCCCGCAATGGCACCGAGGCGTACGGCCGGAACGGCCGCACTTGAAGGCGCTGGCAGCGCTAACCGGGATTTCCAGCCGTGTGCGCCAGCCGCGGAATTGCCGCCGCCGCGTTGGCGGCGGTATGTTCGGCCACCAGGGCCGGCGACTGGCCGCGCAGCGCCGCCAGTGTGGCGCCAATGCGCGGAACCTGGTCAGGTCGATTCGGCGCCGGGTGCAGCCACGATGGTGCGATGTCCGGGGCGTCGGTTTCCAGCACGATCGCCTCCAGCGGCAGCTGGCTGGCGAGCCGGCGGATCTGCAGCGCGCGCGGATAGGTCATCGCGCCGCCGAAGCCGAGCCTGAAGCCGAGCTCGACGAAGCGCTGCGCCTGCTGGAAGCTGCCATTGAACGCGTGGGCAATGCCGCCGGTAACGCCAACATGGCGCAGGTGCTTCAGGACCACATCCTGCGCGCGCCGCACGTGCAGCAGCACCGGCAACCCGAAGTCGCGCGCGATCTTCAATTGTTCAGCAAAGAAGAACTCCTGCTTGTCGCGCAATGGGCCGTCGCGCAGTTCCGGCACGAAGAAATCGAGGCCGATTTCGCCGATCGCGACGAAGCGCGGGTCGGACATCGCCCGCGCCACCGCCGCCCGCAGCTGCGCTAGGTCGTCTTCCCGCACCTCGGCCACGTACAGCGGATGAATGCCGAGCGCATGAACGCAGCGGGCGTCGGCCGCGCTCAAGCCGGCCACCGCGTCGAAATTCGACAGCGCCACCGCCGGCACCACGATACGGGAGACGCCCTCCGCCGCCGCCTGCGCGACCAGCTGCGCCTGCCGGCCGCCGAATTCGGCGGCATCCAGGTGGCAGTGGGTGTCGATCCACATGCCTAGTCGGATACCGAATAGGCTTGCAAGCCGTGCTCCGACAGCTGCAATACGCGGCCGCAGCGGCGCGCCAGCTCTAGGTCGTGGGTGACGATGACGAAGGCGGTACCGAGCGTGCGCGACAGTTCCAGCATCAGGTCGAAGGTCTGATGCGCGGTGGCGCGGTCAAGATTGCCGGTCGGCTCATCGGCCAGGACGCAGGCCGGGCGCGTCACCAGCGCGCGCGCCAGCGCGACCCGCTGCCGTTCGCCGCCGGACAGTTCACCCGGCACATGGATTTCGCGCTGCGCCAGACCGACCCGGGCCAGCACCGCGCGGGCGGCGGCGCGCGCTTCCGGACGCGGCTGGCGGCGGATCATCAGCGGCATCGCGACGTTGTCGAGCGCGGAAAACTCCGGCAACAGGTGATGGAACTGGTAGACGAAGCCGAGCGCATGGTTACGCAGTTCGCCACGCGCCTTTTCGCCCAGCTGCGACAGGTTCCGGCCTTGCAGCAGGACGCTGCCGGCGCTAGGCGTATCCAGGCCACCGAGCAGATGCAGTAGCGTCGACTTGCCGGAGCCGGAGGCACCGACGATCGCCACCTGCTCGCCGGCGGCGACGTCGAGGTCGATACCGGCCAGCACCTTGACCGAATAACTGCCCTGGGTGAAGGTCTTGGCCAGCCCGCGGCACGACAGCACTGGTCCATTCATCGCGGAATCATTCATAGCGCAGCGCCTCCGCCGGCTTCACGCGCGCCGCCGACCAGCTCGGATACAGCGTCGCCAGGAATGCCAGCACCACGGCGACGCCGCCGATGGTGCCGACGTCCGGCCAGCGCAGATCGGACGGCAACGCGCTGATCAGGTAGATGTCGCGCGGCAGGAACTGGATGCCGAACAGGCGCTCGATGAACGGTACGATGACGTCGATGTTGGAGGCCACCAGCACGCCGAGCGCGACGCCGATCGCGGTGCCGATCAGGCCGACCAGTGCGCCCTGGATCATGAAGATCTTCATGATCGAGCCGGGCGACGCGCCCAGCGTGCGCAGGATCGCGATATCGGCCTGCTTGTCGGTGACCGTCATCACCAGCGTCGACACCAGGTTGAAGGCAGCCACCGCGATGATCAGCGTCAGGATGATGAACATCATCCGTTTCTCGGTCTTGACCGCGGCGAACCAGTTGCGGTTCTGCTGCGACCAGTCGCGGATCAGCAGGTTGCCGTCCAGCGTTTTCGACAGTTCCAGCGCCACCTGCGGCGCCTGCAGCATGTCGGCGATGCGCAGGCGCAGCCCGGACGGCGCAGCGAGACGGAACATCTTTTCCGCATCCTCGATCTGCATGAAGGCCAGCGTCGAATCGAATTCGTAGTGACCGGCCTCGAAGATGCCGGCTACCGTGAACTGTTTCAGGCGCGGCAATACGCCGGCCGGCGTCACCTGCCCCTGCGGCGCGATCAGCGTCACCTTGTCGCCGACGCCGACCTGCAGCCCGCGCGCCAGCTCGGCGCCGAGCACGATGTTGAACGAGCCCGGCGTCAGCGCGTCGAAGCTGCCCTGCGTCACCTGCGAGGCGACGTCGGACACCTTCGGCTCCTCGGCCGGCAGCACGCCGCGCACGATCACGCCGCGCACCGTTTCGCCATGCGTCATCATCGCCTGCGCCGCAACGTACGGCGCGGCGCCCTTGACTTCCGGGTTGCGGAAGGCTTCCTGCGCGGTCTTTTGCCAATCCGGCATCGCGCCGGAAACGTCGAACACTTCGATGTGCGCCAGCACCGACAGCATGCGGTCGCGCACTTCCTTCTGGAAGCCGTTCATCACCGACAGCACGACGATCAGCGCCGCCACACCGAGCGCGATGCCGACCATCGAAATCAGCGAGATGAAGGAGATGAAGCTGTTGCGGCCGCTGCGGCGGCCGGCGCGCGTATAGCGTAGGCCGACCAGCCACTCGAAGCCGGGATTGGTGCCGCTCAATATGGAACTCCGCCTTGAATCATCACAATTAGCCGCCCGCAGTGTGCCACAGAATCGGCCACCGCCCCGTCAGGCGGCGCCATCGCCGCCGGCATCGAGCGCGTCGCAGGCGGCGATATTGGCCAGATGCGAATCGTGCATCGTGCGCAGCATGTCGTGCACCGGGCCGGCGCCGATGCGCGGCAGCGCTTCGGCGATCTTGCGCGCGACCCAGCCCTGGCCGCGGTTCAGGAAGGCCAGCCGCGCCGCCCTGCCCTCAACCGCCAGCGCCTTGCCGACGAAGTCGCCGGTGACGCTGCTCGGCTCGGCACCCAGGCCGCGCAGCGCATCGATCAGGTGCTTGCAATTGACCGCCTCGTCGCGCTGCACGCGGCGCAATTCCTGCCAGGCCGGCGACTGCGGCGGATAGTCGTCGAGGAAAGCGGCCAGCGTCTTGGCGCCGGCGCGCTCCGCTTCCAGCAGCGTATTGAGCAGCGCGATTAGCTCCTGTTCGGGCATTTCGTTCATCGCGGACTCCTTCACAAAGGCAGCGGGCGCCGGCCTAACCGCCGCCGCAGGTCGAACAGCAGGCCGGCGAAAGCCAGGCTCCAGGCCGCCAGCGCCACATACAGGAACACGCGCGGCAGGAAGTCGAGAAAGCCGAATCCCAGCGCGCGCACCATTTCATGCGTGCAGGCAGCGTACATGCCGAGCGGGAACACCGCACCCCAGTACAGCGGATCGTAGCGCAGCGGAAAGCGCTGCCAGACGTAGCGCCACAGGCCCAGCAGCAGCAGCATCGGGATCCACCAGGTGCCGGTGGCCCAGTAGAACACCGTGAAGCCCTTCAGGAACGGCTGCAGCGACAGCAGGAACGGCGCGTCGGCGGCATTGACGATCAGCAGCGAACCGGCCAGGGTCGAGATCGCCATCGCTCCCATGTTGATCCAGTATGGCGGCGACAGGTCGCCCGGCGCCAGCCGGAAGAAGGTGTAGCGGTAGAAGATCAGCGTCATGGTCCAGATATAGAGCATGCCGCCCCACAGCCACATCGACAGCGCCAGGAAATGCATTTCCAGCCGGTGGCCCGGGGCTACGTGCGGCGCCAGCAGCGCCCCCAGGACCGCGATCGACTGCGTCGCCACCACCGCCAGCAGCCAGCCGCCGCTGATGCCGCGGTCCAGCGCCGGCTTGTCGTCCTTGACGGTCAGCGCCGCGAATACCGCATAGGTCAACGCCAGCCACAGTCCGAGCGCCAGCCACCAGAGCCATAGTGCGACGCGGTAGTCGGCCTCCAGCACCGCGAACTGGCTGCCGAGCACGCCGGTCGCCGCCACCAGCGTGAAAAAGCCGGGGCCGCGCAAATGGTCGACCAGATCGCCGAACAGCCGGCGCGGATGCCACGCCAGCCGCGCCACTGTCAGCAGCCACAGCAGCAGGTACAACGCGACGTTGAGTTGGAACAGCGCCCGCGCGATCTGCGGAAACTGCAGCAGATGCGCCGCCAGCGACACGATGCCAGTCGCCATCGCCATGCCGAAATACGCCGGCGACAACCCGGCCAGGTCGGCCGACAGGCGCGCGCGTAGCGAAGCGGCCGGCGGCGCGTTCATCGCGCGACCCGGCGCGGTGCGGGCGCAATCGCGGCCAGTCGCCAATTGCAGGCGACAACAGATACTCCAAAGATAGGCAAGCCACACCGGGCGCGTATTGGTCGTTTTTTCAATATACCCCCGGATTCTCAACGATCGGCAGGATTTTCAGGCGCCGTCGTCGACCTCGGAAGACGGTCTGTGCGGAGCGGCAAAGTATAGCAAACGTGCTATCTGACGAAGGCCCACTGGGTACGCCGAGCGGTGCCGGAACCGTGCCGCGCAGGACTACAGGGGCTTGCCTTCCCTTGGGGATGCGACGATTCGGCCGCCGGCCGCGCGGTGCCCCGCTACGGCGCGCGCCCGGAATGCCGGCGGTATTCGGCCGGCCGCGCGCCGGTCCACTTCTTGAACGCGCGATAGAACGCGCTCGGCTCGGCGAAGCCCAGTTCGGCCGCAATCGCCGCCACGCTGTCGGTCGACCTCAGCAGGCGGTCGATCGCCAGGTCGCGCCGCAACTGGTCCTTGATCGCCTGGTAGGACTGGCCCTCCTGCTCCAGCCGCCGCCGCAGCGTCGAGCCGGCCAGGTTCAGCTCGTCGGCCAGCGCATCGAACTCCGGCCACTGTGGCGCCGGCAGCGCGCGGCTGGTGCTGCGTCCACGCAATGCCGCCGTACCGCCGCGCATCTTCGCCCACGAGACACTGCTGATCATGCTGCACGGGCTGGCCTGCTGGCTGGTCGGACGGCGCATCCCGGTGACATCGGCCGCGTTCGCTTATGCGGAGCCGGCCTACAGTGACGAGTACCGGATCATGTATTCGACCCAGCTGCGCTTTGGCCAGTCGCGCACCGCGCTATCGTTCGATGCCTACTATCTGGCGCTGCCGCTGATCCAGGACGAACGCAGCCTGGCCGATTTTCTGCCGGTGGCGCCCGGCTGCCTGATCCTGAAATACAAGAAC
>JBAUJK010000018.1:0-1509 GCA_049683695.1 Burkholderiaceae bacterium | reverse complement strand
CCTGAGCCACGGCGCGCGCGGCGCCGGTCAGCGCCGCCGCCAGCGAATCGGCCTGCAGCCGGGACGCTGCCACCTCAGTTCCGCGCCAGCGCCAGGCGCAGGCCGGGCACGACGGAGGCGGTATCGGGAGCGGGAGTGGCGTTCAGCAGCGCCGCCGCGCAAAACAGGCCGAAATCGGAAATACCGAGCAGGTTCATGGGACGAGGCCGCAGGCGGCGCGGAGAAAAGTCCGATTGTAGCGACAATGGCCGCGCAGGCGCCGCCCGCCGCTGATCTGGATGACGTTGCCGTTAGGAAATTGATAATTTATAGAGAGTTTGAATTTTGCAATATTTGACAATGAAAATTGTTTCTTTAAGGTACCGTTACGAAAATTATTGCCGTACGTAAATTGCCCAATTTCCGGTTTTCGCTCCCCAGCCAGGCCAGCATCGCGCGCAACTGGCGGCTCTACCTGTACCGGCTCGGTTTGCCGCTGCTGGTGCTGGCCAACCTCGGCCAGGCCTGGCTCGCCGATACGCCGCTGCCGATGTTCGACGGCGCGCTGTGCGCGCTGCTGCTGGTGCCGCTGTGGGGATTGACCTGGCGCCCCGGCGCAGGCCGGCTGCGGCTGATCGACATCGGCATGTCGCTGCTGATCTGGGGTTCGCTGGCTAGCGCCTTGCTGCAGGCGGCGCTATTCCGTTCCAGCGACAGCATCGGCATGCTGGCCAGCGCGCTGTATTGGGCGCCTCTGGTGGCGGTGTACTGGGGCATGGTGTTCCACGACCGGCCGCGTGTCGGCCTCGGCCAGGGAGCCGCCTACTATCTGGTGTTCCTGGCGGCAGACCTGCTGCTGGTGCGTTCTTCCGGCGCCAGCCTGTTCCTGTATGGGATCGTGCAGGGCACGCTGCAGGCGGTGCTGGTGATTGTGCTGGTCGCGTTCTTCACCACGCTGCATGCGCAGATGATTGAAAACGAAGCGCTGTTCCGCCGTGCCGAGCACCGTGCCAACCACGACGAATTGACCGGCCTGTTGAACCGGCGCACCTTTTCCCAGCACTTTCCCGGCATCGTGCGCCGCGCCGACGAAAAGGGATTGCAGCTGTCGCTGATGCTGATCGACTTCGATCATTTCAAGTCGGTCAACGACCGCTACGGCCACAGCGTCGGCGACCAGCTGCTGTCGCAGGTGGCGACGCTGTTCGAATCCGGCCTGCGCGTCGACGACCTGCTGTATCGCTGGGGCGGCGACGAGTTCGCGGTGATCATGCGCGATACCGACATCGAAACCGCCTCCCGCGTGGCCGAGCGGCTGCGGCAAAAGATCGAGAAATTCCATTTCGGGCTGGACCAGCGGATCACGATTTCGATCGGCGTCGCCAGCCTGCGCGCCGGCGAATCGCACAAGGAACTGTTCCGGCGCGCCGACGAGGCGATGTTGTCGGGCAAGCAGGGCGGCCACAACCAGGTCGAGATCGCCGACACCATCCTCGGCGCCGGCGCTGGCGCCGCCATCGAGCCGGCGGC
>JBAUJK010000017.1:0-10341 GCA_049683695.1 Burkholderiaceae bacterium | reverse complement strand
GCCGCCGGCTGACCCATGGCGGAAAACAGGCCTTCCATGCGCGCGAAGTCGTCCTTCGCCAGCGCCGCCTCCGAACCGTCGGCGCGCAGCCAGTTCATGTACTCGCTGGCGGCCTGCTGGCGCGGATCGGTCGCCAGAGCGCGCGCGAACAGATACGGATGCGGCGAATTGATGATGATCAGCCGGCGCAACAGCTCCGGCCGCGCGATCGCCAGGTTCCACGCGATCGCGCCGCCCCAGTCGTGCGCTATCAGCACGAAGCGCTGGTAGCCCAGATGCGCTGCCAGGAGCCGCAGGTCGTCGACGATATGGCGCGCCTTGTAGGCGGCCGGATCGTCCGGCATGTCGGACAGGTTGAAGCCGCGCAGGTCGGGCGCGACGGCGAAATGATCGACGCCGAACTCGGCCAGCTGTGCCTGCCATTCGTACCAGAATTCCGGAAAGCCGTGCACGAACAGCAGCAGCGGCTGCCCCGGCTGGCCGGCGCTGGCGTAGTGCAGGCGCGTTCCGTTATCGAGCTGCGCGAATTGTCCTTCGCGGATTGCGGTGGTGTTCATCGTCGGCTCCCGGTACAGGACGGCAGGATGGGCGTCAGCCCTTCAGCTTGGTGCGCAGCATCTCGCGCACCTGTGGCGCCGCCGCGTACGGATCGCTCGGGTTGCGCTGCAGGACGATGTCTTCCATCCGGGTCTGCACGTTGCCCAGCGCCTGCGGGTGCGAAAAGATGTAGAACTGCCGCTTGCGGATCGCATCGAAGGTCCATTCGGCGACCTGCTGCGCGCTCACCTTGCCCGACGACACCGCCTTGTCCGACATCGCCTGCGCCGCCACCTGGCTGGCAGTCGGCGCGCCGCTGTTCTGCACGTCGCTCGGGCGGTTGCGGTGCGACTGGGAAATGCCGGTCGGCACGAAATACGGGCACAGCACCGAGGCACCGATCGGCGCCTCCACCAGCTCCAGATCCTGGTACAGCGTTTCCGACAACGATACCACCGCGTGCTTGGAAACGTTATAGACGCCCATCGTCGGCGCGTTCAGCATGCCGGCCATCGACGCCGTGTTGACGATGTGGCCTTGGTAGGCCGGATCCTTCCGCGCGCATTCCAGCATCAGCGGCGTGAAGATGCGCACGCCGTGGATCACGCCCCACAGGTTGACGCCCAGCACCCATTCCCAGTCGGCCTGGGTGTTCTCCCAGATCAGGCCGCCGGAGCCGACGCCGGCATTGTTGAACACCAGGTGCACGGCGCCGAAGCGCGCCATCGTGGCGTCTGCCAGCGCCTGCACTTCGGCCGCGTGGCGCACGTCGCAGCGCTGCGCCAGCACCTGGGCGCCCTGTCCTTCCAGCTCGGCCTTGACGCGGTCCAGCGCATCCTGCTGGACGTCGGCCAGCACCAGCTTCATCCCGAGCCGAGCGCCGATCCTGGCGAATTCATGGCCGAAGCCGCTGGCGCCGCCGGTGATGACGGCAACCTTGTCCTGGAACTGTTGCATGGGGTCTCCTTGAGTATCGTTGTGCGTAGCCGGCGTCAGGCTAGCTTGACCAGCTGCTTGCCGAAATTGCGGCCCTTCAGCATGCCGATGAAGGCGTCCGGCGCCGCCGCCAGGCCGTCGGCCACCGATTCGCGGAATTTCAGCTTGCCGGTAGCCACCGCCGTGCCGAGTTCCTGCAGGCCCTGCGGCCACAGGTCCATGTGTTCGGAAATGATGAAGCCGCGCATCGTCAGCCGCATCGACAGGAATACGCGGGTATTGTTGATCGGCGCCGGCTGGCCGTCATAGCCGGAAATCATGCCGCACAGCGCGATGCGGCCGAACGGATTCATGCGCGCCAGCGCGGCATCGAACACCGCACCGCCGACGTTTTCGAACACCGCGTCGATGCCATCCGGGGTCGCCGCCGCCAGATCCGCCTGCAGATTGCCAGCCTTGTAGTCGACGCAGGCATCGAAGCCGAGCTCATTGACTACGTAGGCGCACTTCTCGGCACCGCCGGCAATCCCGACCGCGCGGCAGCCGCGCTGCTTGGCCAGCTGGCCGACCACGCTGCCGACCGCACCGCTGGCGGCGGAAACGACGATGGTGTCGCCCGCCTTCGGCTGCATGATCTGGGTCAGGCCGTACCAGGCGGTCATGCCGGGCATGCCGACCGCGCCGAGGTAGGCCGACAGCGGGATATGGGTGGTGTCGACCTTCTTCAGCAGCGCGCCGTCGGAAACGCCCATCTCGGACCAGCCGAGCATGCCGACCACCTTGTCGCCGACCGCGAACTTCGGATTCTTCGAGGCGACCACTTCGCCGGCCGTGCCGCCGATCATCGTTTCGCCGATCGGCTGCGGCGCCGCGTAACTCTTGGCGTCCTCCATGCGCATGCGCATGTACGGATCGAGCGACAGGTAGTGATTGCGCACCAGAACCTGGCCATCGGCCAGCTCCGGTACCGGCACGGTTTCCATGCGGAAGTTGGATGGCTGGACTTCACCCTGCGGGCGGCTGGCCAGCACCAGTCGTTGATAAGTATTCATCGCATTTCCATTTCGGTTGAGGACAGACGCCGGCCGCCTTGCGGCCGGGATTTCATTTCAGCTTCTTCGAGGCTTCGAGCCGTTTCAGGAACTTGAAGGTTCCCATCGCCTTGGCGACCAGCTTCCCGCCATTCCATATCTCGCCTTCGCAGAAACACATCGTGGTGCTGCGGTGGTAGGCATGGCCACGCGCGATCACGCGCTCGCCGACCACGCCGGCCGGTTGCAGGAAGCTGGTCTTCATTTCGATCGTGACGCCGCCGCGCGCATCCGGATCGAGCGAGCGGCCGGCCACTGCCATCACGACGTCGAGCAGCGTCATGCTGACGCCGCCGTGCGCCACCTGCCAACTGTTCATGTGGCGTGGCTGCAGCTCGAGCGCGACTTCGGCGCGGCCGTCGGCGGCGCCGACGAACTCGACACCGAGGTCGTGCAGGAACGGCACCTCGTTCGGAAACCGGTGCCCGGCTTCCGCGTCCGGCGCCGGCATCAGATCGCCGACACGCCGCCGTCCACCGCCAGGATCTGGCCGGTGATGTGCTTGCCGGCATCGGAGGCGAACAGCACCGCGGCGCCCTTCAGGTCTTCGTCGTCGCCCAGCCGCTGCAACGGCGCGTGTTGCGCCATTTCGTCCTTGCCGAGCTTTTCCAGCAGGCCCTTGGTCATCTTGGACGGGAAGAAGCCTGGCGCCAGCGCGTTGACGGTGATGTTGTACTGGCCCCATTCGCCGGCCAGCGCACGGGTGAAGTTGACCACCGCGCCCTTCGAGGTGTTGTAGGCGATGGTGCGCATTTCCTTCGGGTTGCCGGACAGGCCGGCGATCGACGCGACATTGACGATGCGGCCGTACTTGCGCGGGATCATCGACTGCTTGGCGACCGCCTGCGACAGCAGGAAGATGCTGCGGATGTTCAGGTTCATCACCTTGTCCCAGGCTTCCAGCGGGTGGTCCTCGGCCGGCGCGCCCCAGGTGGCGCCGGCATTGTTGACCAGGATATCGATGTGGCCGAGGCGCTTGATCGCTTCCGCCACCAGCGGCGCCACCGCCGCTTCCTGCGACAGGTCGGCGGCGATCGCCGACGCTTCCACGCCGCGCTGCTTCAGGTGCGCGACCGCTTCGTCGAGATCGGCCTGCTTGCGCGAGGACAGCACGATCTTCGCGCCCTGCTCGCCGAGCGCTTCGGCGATCTGCAGGCCGAGCCCGCGCGAGCCGCCGGTCACCAGCGCGGTCTTGCCGGTCAAGTCGAAAAGTTGTTGGGGATTGCGCATATATCGTCTCCTATCAGGCTGGGGGAATTGGCTTATCGTGATTGCAAGCGGCCTATTTTAAAACGATCGTTCGCAAATTTGTGGAATACCTGAATTTCGCTTGCGCGGTGGCAGCTGCAGCGGAAAAAAACGGATGGATGGAATGGCGGCGGCGCGCGCCGAGAGCGCCCGGTGCCGGTGGCGGCAGGCGGAGAGGGAAAGCGGGAAAGGAAGGCGGCTAGTTGCGCGGCGGCGTCACCAGATACCAGGTCAGCAGGCTGGACAGTGTCGTCAGCGCCCAGAAGCAGAAAAAACCGATGGTGTAGACGGCCGGCTCGGTCAATTCCAGGCCGCCGTACGGGAGGGGCAGATCATGCGGGACGAACAGCGAAAAGAACGCCCCTTCGGCGACGATCGCGGCTAAGAACGAGGGCCACAGCACCGTCATTGCTTTTTGCAGCATCTGCCTGTCTCCTGATGTCGTCATCCGGCTGCATCTGCGTCAGCCTTCAGTTCTATCTGTTTTTGTTGAGGCCAGGCCCAAACGCCGGTCAAGCGCCAGTTCTGCTGCCGATCTTCCACCTGCACCTGCCAGTGCCCGATCTGCAGCAGTGGCAGCGCCGCTTCGAAGCGGCCAGCGCCATCGGTATGCAGCTTCAGGTCGATGTCGCTCTGTGGCAGGGTCGGATGGATCAGCCGCAGGTCCAGCTCCTGCGTACCGGCGCCGGCCTGCGATTCCAGCACGCCGGCGAGCCTGCCTTCCGCTGCATTGTAGTTCAGTCGCAGCGCCATCTTCAAGCGCGCCGCTTCGGCGTCGCGCCGCAGGTCCTGGTTGATCGCCTTGCCCTGCTTGTAGTAGTCGTCGACCACCAGCGCATCCTGGTTGGCGAAGGCGAGCCAGATCGTGAATACGCCGGCGACCACCACCGCGGCCGGTCCCAGCATCAGGAGCCATGGCCAGCGGTGCGCGTACCACGGCCTGGCGGAAGAAGGTTTGCTGTGCATGCTGTTTTCCTAATTGCGCGGCATGAAGAACACCGCCTTTTCGCTGACCCGCACGCGCTCGTCGTCGAGCGACTGCAGTTCGAACTGGATCTTGTTGGAGCCGGGCGTGCCGGCTCCCGGCGCCACCCGCACCCGCACCGGCACCCCGCGCGACGCGGTCGCTTCGACTTCGACTTCCGGCGCGGTCGCCAGCTCGATGCTGTCGATGCCGGATACCGAGATGCGGTAGCGGTGCGGCGCTTCGTCGGTGTTCATCACCTGCAGCCGGTAGACGTTCTCGATCATGCCGTCCTCGACTTCGCGGCTGAGCGCGCCGCGGTCACGGATCACGTCCAGCTTCAGCGGCGTACGCGTCAGCAGCGTGCCGAAGAAGGCGCCGACGATCAGCGTCAGCACCGCGCTGTAGATCAGTACGCGCGGGCGCAGCATGCGCTGCCAGATCTGGCGCTTGTTCATCTGCTTCTTCAGGCCGTTTTCGGTCGAATAGCGGATCAGGCCACGCGGCAGCCCGACCCGGTCCATCACCGAATCGCAGGCGTCGATGCAGGCGGCACAGCTGATGCATTCGTACTGCAGGCCGTTGCGGATGTCGATGCCGGTCGGGCACACCTGCACGCACAACGAGCAGTCGATGCAATCGCCCAGCTGCGTCTGCGCCTGCTCCGCCTTCTTGCGGGCGCCGCGCGGCTCGCCGCGCTTGGCGTCGTAGGAAACGATCAGCGTGTCCTTGTCGAACATCGAGCTCTGGAAGCGCGCGTACGGGCACATGTACTTGCACACCTGCTCGCGCATCCAACCGGCGTTGCCGTAGGTGGCGAAGCCGTAGAACAGGATCCAGAACAGCTGCCACGGCCCGAGCGACGCCGCCAGCGTCTGCTCCATCAGCGTTTTGATCGGCGTGAAGTAGGCAACGAAGGTAAACCCGGTCCACAGCGAGACCGCGATCCAGACCGCGTGCTTGGCGCTCTTGCGGCCGATCTTGTTGGCGTTCCACGGCTGCTTGTCGAGGCGCATGCGGGCGCTGCGGTCGCCTTCGATCTTGTTCTCGATCCACATGAAGATTTCGGTGTAGACCGTTTGCGGACAGGAAAAGCCGCACCAGACGCGCCCGAGCACCGCGGTGAACAGGAACAGGCCATAGGCGCAGATGATCAGCAGCACCGCCAGGTAGATGAAGTCCTGCGGCCACAACACGACGCCGAACAGGTAGAACTTACGCGCCGCCAGATCGAACAGCACGGCCTGGCGGTCGTTCCAGGTCAGCCACGGCAGGCCGTAATACACCAGCTGCGTCAGCCAGACAAATATCCAGCGCCAGTTGGTGTATCGGCCGCGCGCCTCGCGCGCGTAGATTTCCTCGCGCTTGGCGTACATCTTGATGACCTTGACTTCCGGCTCGCCCTTGCTCATTGCCGTGCATGCTCCTGCTGCTGCCGGTCCGGCTGCGCCCGGGCCTGTCGCATGGTTTCGATTACTTTAGATACTCCCCGTATGGCATGCCAATATCGGGCGTCGGATGGCGTTTTTCGCAGCATACTCCTGCCATCGACGGTGAAGGTTAACGGCAAATGGGGCAAACGGCATCGCCGTTTGCCCCGCCCGCGGAAGGTGTTGCGCCGCTATTTGGCCTCGTCGCCGGGCCGGTTCGACAGGCCCCAGACGTAGCCGGCCAGCACGTGCACCTTGGCTTCGCCGAGGAAGTCCTTGAACGGCGGCATCGTGTTGTCGCGGCCCTTGCGGATGGTTTCCATGATGGTGGCGGCGCTGCCGCCGTACAGCCAGGTCTTGTCGGCCAGGTTGGGGGCGCCGAGCGCCTGGTTACCCTTGCCGTCGGCACCATGGCAGGCGGCGCAGGCGGCGAACTTCGGCTTGCCGAACGCGGCCTTGATCGGATCGTGGGTCGAGCCGGACAGGCTCAGCACGTGATGGGCGACGTTTTCGGTATCCTGGGCGCCGCCGAGCGCGGCCTCCATCGGCGGCATCACGCCATGCCGACCTTCCATGATGGTGGTCTTGATGATTTCCGGCGTGCCGCCGTACAGCCAGTCCTTGTCGGTCAGGTTCGGGAAGCCCTTGCTGCCGCGCGCGTCCGAGCCGTGGCACTGCGCGCAATAGGTCAGGAACAGCCGCTCGCCGATCGCGCGCGCCTGCGGATCGGCCGCCACCGCCTTGATGTCCTTGTCGAGGTAACCGGCGAACAGCGGGCCGTACTCGGCATCGGCCTTGGCCAGTTCGGCCTCGTAGGCGCCGGTCGACTTCCAGCCGAGCTTGCCGGCGTAGCTGCCCAATCCCGGGTACAGCAGCAGGTAGGCGACGCCGAAGATGATGGTCAGGTAGAACAGCCACATCCACCAGCGCGGCAGCGGATTGTTCAGCTCGGTCAGGTCTTCGTCCCAGACGTGGCCGGTGGTGCCGTCGGCCGGCATGCCTTCCTCGACCTTGACTCGGTGGGTCGACTGCGACCACAGCAGCAGGCCGCAGGCGGCGATGCCGATCAGCGTCAGCGCCGCCACATAAAAATTCCAGAATTCACTGGTGAAGTCAGACATCACGGCTCCCTTGTACATGCTCGGCCGCCGGCTCGTCGGCAAACGGCAGATTGGCGGCGGCTTCGAAATCCTTGCTGCGGTGGGCAATATAGGTCCAGCAGACGATCCCGACGAAGGTCAGCAGGCTGACCACGGTGATCACGCTGCGGGCGTCGGCAAACAGGTTTTCCATCGCCGCTCCTAGCGTTTGGTCTTGATCTGGGTGCCGAGCCCCTGCAGGTAGGCGATCAGCGCATCCTGCTCGGTCTTGTCGACCAGCTCCTTCGGCGCCTCGGCGATTTCCTCGTCGCTGTAACCGTCGCCCAGGCGCTGCAGCGCCCGCATGCGCGGCTGCACGTCCTTCGGATCGAGCTTGGTCTTGGCCAGCCACGGGTAGCCCGGCATGTTCGACTCCGGCACCACCGCGCGCGGGTCGTCCAGGTGGACGCGGTGCCATTCGTCGCTGTAGCGGCCGCCCACGCGCGCCAGATCCGGACCGGTACGCTTGGAACCCCACTGGAACGGCCGGTCGTAGACGAACTCGCCGGCCACCGAATAATGGCCGTAGCGCTCGGTTTCGGCGCGGAACGGACGGATCATCTGCGAGTGGCAGTTGTAGCAGCCCTCGCGCACGTAGATGTCGCGCCCCATCAAGCGCAGCGGCGAGTACGGCTTCAGGCCGGCGACCGCTTCGGTGGTCGATTTCTGGAAGAACAGCGGCACGATCTCGACCAGGCCGCCGATGCTGACCACGATCACCACCAGTGCGATCAGCAGAAAGGGATTCTTTTCGATCCACTCATGGGTAAATTTCATTCTCTGCACTCCTTGATTCAGGCGTGGGCGCCGCCCGGCAGTGCCGGGATGCGGGCGACGACCGGCTCGCTGTTACGGGCCGTCATGTAGGTATTGAAAGCCATCAGCACCATGCCCGACAGGAACAGCAGGCCGCCGGTGAAGCGGATCACGTAGTACGGATAGGTCGCCTTGACGCTTTCGACGAAGGTGTAGGTCAGCGTGCCGTCCGGATTGACCGCGCGCCACATCAGGCCCTGCATCACGCCGGCGATCCACATCGCGGCGATGTACAGCACGATGCCGATGGTGGCGATCCAGAAGTGCAGCTCGATCAGCTGCTTGCTCCACATTTCCGGCTTGCCGAACAGGCGCGGCAGCATGTAGTAGATCGAACCCATCGTGATGAAGCCGACCCAGCCCAGCGCGCCGGCGTGCACGTGGCCGACGGTCCAGTCGGTGTAGTGCGACAGCGCGTTGACGGTCTTGATCGACATCATCGGGCCCTCGAAGGTGGCCATGCCGTAGAACGACAACGAGACGATCAGGAACTTCAGGATCGGATCCGAGCGCAGCTTGTGCCAGGCACCCGACATCGTCATCATGCCGTTGAACATGCCGCCCCACGACGGTGCCAAAAGGATCAGCGAGAACACCATGCCGACCGACTGCGTCCAGTCCGGCAGCGCGGTGTAGTGCAGGTGGTGCGGGCCGGCCCACATGTAGGTGAAGATCAGCGCCCAGAAGTGGACGATCGACAGCCGGTACGAATACACCGGGCGCTCGACCTGCTTGGGGATGAAGTAGTACATCATCCCCAGGAAACTGGTGGTCAGGAAGAAGCCGACCGCGTTATGGCCGTACCACCACTGCACCATCGCGTCCTGCACGCCGGTGTAGGCGGAGTACGACTTGGTCATCGTGGCCGGCATCGAGGCGCCGTTGACGATGTGCAGCAGCGCGATGGTCAGGATGTAGGCACCGAAGAACCAGTTGGCGACATAGATGTGCTTGACGCGGCGCTTGACCAGCGTGCCGAAGAACACCACCGCGTAGGCGACCCAGACCAGCGCGATCAGGATCGTCAGGGGCCATTCCAGCTCGGCGTATTCCTTGCCGCGGGTCCAGCCCATCGGCAGGCTGATCACGGCGCCGACGATCACCGCCTGCCAGCCCCAGAACGTGAAGGCCGCCAGCTTGTCGGAAAACAGCCGGACCTGGCTTGTGCGTTGCACAACATAATATGAAGTGGCGAACAGCGCGCTGCCGCCGAACGCGAAGATCACCGCGTTGGTGTGCAGCGGCCGCAAGCGCCCGTAGGTCAGCCACGGAATATCGAAATTCAGTGCCGGCCAGGCCAGCTGTGCGGCGATGAACACGCCGACCAGCATGCCCACGACGCCCCAGACCACGGTAGCGATCGTGAACTGCTTGACGACCCGATAGTTGTAGTTTTCTGCGCTGTTCACAGAAGCTCCCCAAAAGATGCCATGACGGCAGTAAGGTTATTTATTTGCAAGCCGAAAATCTTTGATCTGGATCAATCTAATTTTAATGCACCGCAGCATTCGGGTCCAGCCGGAAACCTTATTCCCGGCGTGGTTTATCGCCGGACCCGGCCTCGGCGGGCGGCGGCGCGTCGTCGTCCTGCAACAGGCGCAAGCCCGGCCCGACCAGGTCATCGAATTGACCGTCGTCGGAGGCCTTGAAAAACACCCAGATCGCGACGAACACCACGGCGATACTGATCGGCACCAGCAGGTACAGGGCTTCCATGTGCTCTCCTAGCTCCGCGGCGCTGGCGGCAGCCGCCGCAGGCGCAGCGCATTGGCCGCCACCAGCGCCGAGCTGAGCGACATGCCGACCGATGCCAGCCATGGATTCAGCAGCCCGAGCGCCGCCGCCGGAATCGCCAGCGCGTTGTAGGCGGTGGCCCAGCCGAGGTTCTGGCGCACCACCGCCATCGTCCGTGCCGCCGCCTGCGCGGTTTCCCACACCAGCGCCAGCCGTCCCGACAGCAGCACGGTATCGGCCTGCGCCTGCGCCAGGGCGGCGCCACTGCCCATCGCGAACGACACGTCGGCGGCGCCAAGCACGGCGGCGTCGTTGATGCCGTCGCCGACCATCGCCACCACTGCCCCGCCCTGCTGCAGCTGCTGTACGTAGGCCAGTTTCTGTTCCGGCAAGTGGTCGCCGAGCGCGGTGTCGATTCCAAGTTCGGCCGCCACGCGTTCGGTCGC
>JBAUJK010000016.1:0-3446 GCA_049683695.1 Burkholderiaceae bacterium | reverse complement strand
GCGGCAGATCGCCGGTACTTTCGGCGAAGCGGCGGATGGTGCGGCCGAGCTTGAGACCGGTGGCGGCGTCGAACACCGCTACCAGGTCGGCTTCGGCCAGGCCGCGGCCGCCGCTGCCGTCCGGCGCGTAAAAGTCGCGGCCGTAACGCTGCCACAGCATGCGCATCACGTCGTCCAGCGATTTCCTGCCGCCGCTGCCGGCGCGGATCGTCAGGTCCAGCGCCAGCGCCACCAGCGAACCCTTGGCGTAGTAGCTGACGATCGCATTCGGCGCGTTCTCGTCCTGCCGGTAGTACTTGGTCCAGGCGTCGAAGCTGGATTCGGCCACGCTCTGCTTGAGGCGCCCGGAGCCGCGCAGCACGCTATTCACGGTTTTCGCCACCAGCTTCAGGTAGGCGGCTTCGTCGATCACGCCGCTGCGGACCAGCATCAGGTCGTCGTAATAGCTGGTGAAGCCTTCGAACAGCCACAACAGCGGCGTGTAGTTCTCGGCCTGCAGATCGTAGGGCGCGAACACCGCCGGCTTGATGCGCTTGACGTTCCAGGTATGGAAATATTCGTGGCTGCACAGGCCGAGAAAGCCGCGATAGCCGTCGCTCATCTCCGGCTTGCCCAGCACCGGCAGGTCGGCGCGCGAACACAGCAGCGCGGTCGACGCGCGGTGCTCCAGCCCGCCGTAGCCGTCGCCGACCGCCAGCGTCAGGAACACGTAGCGCGTCATCGGCGCGGCCAGCGTGCGCGGCTCGAACAGCGCGATCTGCGCCTCGCAGACTTTCTTCAGGTCGGCGCACAGCCGCTCCAGGTCGACGTTCGGCACCCGGCCGCTGAGCACGAAGTCGTGCGGCACGCCGTGCGCCTCGAACGTGGCCAGCGCGAAGTCGCCGATTTCGACCGGATGATCGATCAGCTCGTCGTAGCCAGCGGCGACATAGGTACCGAAGCCGTAGCGCGGCGCGGCGAGTTCCGGCAGCGCGGTCGCCACCCGCCACGAGCGGTAGCGCGCGCCCGCCGGGCGCCGGATGTCGACCACGTGCGGCGCCTCCTCGTGGCCGACCGCGCGCAGGAACAGGCTGCTGCCGTTGAAGAACGCATGGGTCTGGTCGAAATGGGCGGCGCGCACCGACAGGTCCCACGCATACACTTCGTACTGCAGCGTCAGCGGACCGGCGCACGGCGCCGCCTGCCAGCTGTGCTTGTCGAGCTTGGCCAGCGCCACCGGACGGCCGCCGGCCTCGGCGTGGATGCGCACGATGTGGCGGGCGAAGTCGCGCACCATGTAGCTGCCCGGAATCCAGGCCGGCAGCCGGAACAGCTGGCCGCCAGGGTCGGGCGCGGCCAGCGTCAGGCGGATGGCGAACAAATGGGCGGCGGGGTCGTGCAGCACGACCTGATAGCGGATGGCGTCGTTCATCGGGAATCGGCGGGAGTGATGGCCGCGCGCGGCCGGGCCGACCAGTTTACCGGAGCGCCGGACCGGGCGCCTGCGCCGCCAGCAGCCGCTCGAACTTCAGCGCCGGCAGCGGCCTGGCAAACAGGTAGCCCTGGCCGTAGTCGCAGCCGGCCGCCTGCAGCAGCGCGCGCTGCTGTTCGGTCTCGACGCCTTCGGCCACCACCTGCAGGCCGAGCTTGTGCGCCATCACGATGATCGCCTCCGACAGCGCCATGTCGTTCGGGTTGCTGGCCAGGTTGCGCACGAAGGCCTGGTCGATCTTCAGGACATCGATGTCGAAGCGGTTCAGCGTCGCCAGCGACGAGTAGCCGGTACCGAAATCGTCGACCGCGATCTGCACGCCGGCATCGCGAAAGCGCAGCAGGTGGTCGATCACGCGCTGCTCGGCATGCAGCAGCATACCTTCCGTGATCTCGACCGTGATGCTGCTGCCGGTCAGGCCGAGCTGCTCCACGTACGCGAGCAGCTCGCGCGGGTCGTAGCTGTCGGCGTGGAACTCGACCGGTGAGGTATTGATGGTGATCTGGAAGCCCGGCGCCGGGCCGGCGTTCCAGCGCTGCGTCCACTGCACCGCTTCGCGGAACACCCAGTTGCCGATGTCGATGATCAGGCCGGTTTCCTCGGCCAGCGAAATGAAATCCAGCGGGCTGGTCATGCCGAGCCGCGGATGATGCCAGCGCAGCAGCGCTTCGGCCTTGACGATGCGGCCGGTGGCCAGCTCGACGATCGGCTGGAAGTACAGCTCGAACTGCTGTTGCGCCAGCGCCGCGCGCAGGTCGGTGATCAGCCGCTGGCGCGTCTGCGCCGCTTCCTGCAAAGCGTTGGTGAAATAGCTGTAGCGGTTGCGGCCGAGGTTCTTGGCGGCGTACATCGCCTGGTCGGCGTTGCGGATCAGCTGCTCGGCGCTGTCGCCGTCGGCCGGGTACAGCGTGATGCCGATGCTGGCCGACACGTAGACGGTGTCGGCGTCGAGATGGAAGGCATCGGTCAGCCGCCGCAGCAGGGTGCCGGCGATGGCGTCGACCTGGCGCGCTTCCGGCAGCTCGGACAGGATGATCATGAATTCGTCGCCGCCCAGGCGCGCCACCGTATCGGCAACGCGCACGCAGGCGCGGATGCGGCGCGCCGCCTCCACCAGCAGCGCGTCGCCCTTGGCGTGGCCGAGCGTGTCGTTGACTTCCTTGAAGCGGTCCAGGTCGATGAACAACAGCGCCAGCGGCAGCCGCGCCTGATGCCGCTTGGCGATTTCCTGCTGCAGCCGGTCGGCGAACATGCGGCGGTTCGGCAGGCCGGTCAGCGTATCGAAATTGGCCTGCCGCCACAGCAGTTCCTCGGACTGCTTCTTTTCGGTGATGTCCTGCGTCAGCGAGACGAAATAGTCGATGCTGCCGTCGTCGCGGCGCAGGCAACGCACCGTGGTCAGCGTGTGGACCACGCGACCGTCCTTCGTCAGCAGCCGCTTTTCCAGCACGTAGTCGTCCTCGGCGCCGAGCAGCGCCTGGTTGAACAGATAGATGTCGTTGGCCAGGTCTTCCGGGTGGGTGACGTCGGCCCAGGTCATCTGCAGCAGTTCGTGGCGCGTGTAGCCGAGCATGCCGCACAGCGCGGCGTTGACGTCGAGCCAGCGCTTGTCGATGCCGCTGGTCGCCATGCCGACCATCGAGCGCTCGAAAAAGGCGCGGAAGTGCTGCTCGCTGGCGCGCAGCGCTTCGACGGCATCGCGCCGCTCCTGCTCGCGGTCGAAATTGTCGAGCGCGAAGCTGACGTCGGAAGCCATCTCCTCCAGCAGCCCGACCGCCTCGGCGTCGAAAGCGTCAATCTGCTCGTGATACACCGAAAACACCGCGTGGCGGCGGCCGCCGCGCAGGATCGGGAACGACGCGCAGGAATGGAAGCCGTGCCGCAGGAAACGCTCGCGCCACAATTCCATGTTGTCGCGCAGGGCCAGGTTGTTGGAGACGATCGCGCGCCCTTCGCGGTAGACGGTGCCGATCTG
>JBAUJK010000015.1:0-2984 GCA_049683695.1 Burkholderiaceae bacterium | reverse complement strand
CGCGCGCGAAAAAGGTGGCCGGCGGCTACAGCCTGTCCGGCAGCAAGATGTGGATTTCGAATGCGCCGATCGCCGACGTGTTCGTGGTCTGGGCGAAAGACGACGATGGCGCGATTCGCGGCTTCGTGCTGGAAAAAGGCTGGAAGGGATTGAGTGCCCCGGCGATCCACGGCAAGGTCGGCTTGCGCGCATCGATCACCGGCGAGATCGTGCTGGACAACGTGTTCTGCCCGGAAGAAAACGCCTTTCCCGAGGTGCGCGGCTTGAAGGGGCCGTTTACCTGCCTGAATTCGGCCCGCTACGGCATTGCCTGGGGCGCCTTGGGCGCGGCCGAGGATTGCTGGCACCGCGCCCGCCAGTACGTGCTGGACCGCACCCAGTTCGGCAAGCCCTTGGCGGCCAACCAGCTGATCCAGAAGAAGCTGGCCGACATGCAAACCGAGATCACCTTAGGTTTGCAGGGCTGCCTGCGGCTAGGGCGGATGAAGGACGACGGCACCGCGGCAGTCGAAATCACGTCGCTCCTGAAGCGCAATTCGTGCGGCAAGGCACTCGACATCGCGCGGCTGGCGCGCGACATGATGGGCGGCAACGGCATCAGTGATGAATTCGGCGTCGCCCGCCACCTGGTCAACCTCGAAGTGGTCAATACCTATGAAGGCACGCACGACATCCATGCGCTGATCCTGGGCCGGGCACAAACCGGGATCGCGGCGTTCTGAGGATCGGTCAGCAGGATACTCCCAGGTACGCCACCCTGTACCGGGCACCCTGCTTCCATATTTTATACATACTCCTATAATAAAAATATAAACAAGCGTCACCGGGATCATCTTTCCGGCGTACTGCCCACCCCTTTCCACGCTACCAAGACGCCATGGACCTGAACTTCACCGCCGACGAAACGGCATTCCGCCAGGAGGTGCGCGACTTTCTCGCCGCATCGCTGCCGGCCGACATCAGCCGCAAGGTGCGCGAAGGCCTGATCCTCGAACGCGAAGACTACATCCGCTGGCAGCGCATCCTGCACGCCAAGGGCTGGGGCGGACCGGCGTGGCCGGCGGAGTTCGGCGGCACCGGCTGGAACGCGGTGCAGCAATACATCTTCGAGGAAGAATGCGCGGCGGCCGGCTGCCCGCGCGCGATCCCGTTCGGGCTGAAGATGGTGGCGCCGGTGCTGATGGCGTTCGGCACCCCGGCGCAGCAGCAGCGCTTCCTGCCGAAGATCCTGGCGGCCGAGGAATGGTGGTGCCAAGGCTATTCCGAACCCGGCTCCGGCTCCGACCTCGCATCGGTCAAGACCCGCGCCGAACGGATCGCCGCCGACGACGGCGACTACTACCTGGTCAACGGCCAGAAGACCTGGACCACGCTGGCGCAGTATGCCGACTGGATCTTCTGCCTGGTGCGCACCGATCCCGAGGCCAAGCAGCAGCGCGGCATTTCCTTCCTGCTGATCGACATGAAGACGCCGGGCGTCACGGTGCGCCCGATCATCACGATGGACGGCGCGCACGAAGTCAACGAAGTGTGGCTGGAAAACGTGCGGGTGCCGGCGGAAAACCTGATCGGCGAAGAAAACGCCGGCTGGACCTATGCCAAGTTCCTGCTCGGGCACGAGCGCACCAACATCGCCGGCATCGGCATCGCCAAGCGCGAGCTGGCACGGCTCAAACGCATCGCCGCACAGGAAAGCAAGAACGGCAAGCCGCTGCTGCGCGACCCGCTGTTCGCGGCGCGCATCGCGCAGGTCGAAATCGACCTGACCGCGCTGGAAATCACCAACCTGCGCGTGCTGTCGGCCGAAGCCGAGCGGCGCGCGCCGGGACCGGAAGCGTCGATCCTGAAGGTCAAGGGCACCGAAATCCAGCAGGCGATCACCGAACTGCTGGTGCAGGCGGTGGGCCCCTACGCGCTGCCGCTGCGGCGCGAAGCGATGGCCGACGGCTACGCCGGCGAGCAGATCGGGCCAGAGTACGCGGCGCCCCTGGCCGCGAACTACCTGAACATGCGCAAGCTATCGATCTACGGCGGTTCGAACGAGATACAGAAGAACATCATCGCCAAGATGATTTTAAAAATTTGATTATGAGTTTTCAGCATTGCGGGACGGAGTTTATGAGCCGCCGCAGCGCGGCGAATTACTCTGTCCCCAACTAATCAGACAGAAAGATCGAGCAAGGTTGGCTCCCGCAGAACGACCGGTCGAGCAACCATAAAACGCCACTTGGCTCCCGCCCTTGCAGGAACGATGGAATCGGCGCAATCGCCTTCACTGGACCGCAGCACCTCGGACGGCAACTCAAGAAAACATATGGACTTCACCTTCACCGAAGAGCAGCAGATGCTGCTGGACACCACGCGCCGCTTCATCGCCAAGGACCTGGGCTTCGACGCGCGGCGCCGCAGCCAGGCCCAGCCGGACGGCTTCTCGCGCGCTGGCTGGCGGGGATTCGCCGACCTCGGCCTGCTGGCGCTGCAAGTGCCGGAAGCCGACGGCGGGCTGGGCGGCAGCCCGATCGACACCATGCTGGTGATGGGGGCGCTGGGCGAAGGACTGGTACTGGAGCCCTACCTGGCCAGCGCCGTGCTGGCGACTTCCGCCATCGCCGCGCTCGGCAACGCCAGCCAGCGCGCGGCGCTGCTGCCGGCGCTGGCGGCCGGCGACAAGATCGCGGTGCTGGCGCACGACGAAGCCGCTACCCGCTTCGACCGGCAGGCGGTGGCGACGCGCGCGCAACCAAGCGCCGATGGTTACCTGTTGACCGGCCACAAGAGCGTGATCGCGCACGCGCCGTCGGCCGACGTCCTGCTGGTGACGGCACGGCTGGCCGATGCCGACGCGCTGGCGGTATTCATGGTGCCGCCCGACGCCGCCGGTGTGCATCGGACGTCCTACACGACGGTGGACGGCGTGCGCGCCGGCGACATCGCGCTGGACGACGTCCGGGTGCCGGCCGGCGCGCTGCTGGATGGCGCCGCCG
>JBAUJK010000014.1:0-4861 GCA_049683695.1 Burkholderiaceae bacterium | reverse complement strand
ACCCGATGCATTTCGGCATCCGCCACGCCGCCGTGCTGCTGCAGCCATGCAAACAGCGGCGGCATGGTCCAGCCGTCGCGCCGCAGTTCGGCGGTCAGGTGATCCTGCAGCACGCGCGGGATGTTTTCCAGCAGGCCGCCGCCGGTGATGTGCACCAGCCCCTTGACTTCCAGCGCCGCCATCAGCGCCAGCAAGGGCTTCACATAGATGCGGGTCGGCGCCATCAACGCGTCGGCTAGCGTGCGGCCGTCGAAGTTGGCGTCGAGGTCGGGTTTGGCCACCGACAGGATCTTGCGCACCAGCGAATAGCCGTTCGAATGCACGCCCGAGGACGCCAGGCCGAGCACCACGTCGCCCGGCGCGATCTTCTTGCCGTCGATGAGGTTGGCCTTCTCCACGGCGCCGACCGCGAAGCCGGCCAGGTCGTATTCGCCGTCCGGGTACATGCCAGGCATCTCGGCGGTTTCGCCGCCGATCAGCGCGCAGCCGGCCTGCTCGCAGCCGTGCGCGATGCCCTTGACGACGTCGGTGGCGGTGGCCACGTCGAGCTTGCCGCAGGCAAAGTAGTCGAGGAAGAACAGCGGCTCCGCGCCCTGCACCAGGATGTCGTTGACGCTCATCGCCACCAGGTCGATGCCGACCGTGTCGTGGCGCTTCAAGTCGAACGCCAGCTTCAACTTGGTGCCGACGCCGTCGGTGCCGGACACCAGCACCGGCTCCTTGAATTTCTTGCCGAGCTCGAACAGCGCGCCGAAGCCGCCGATGCCGCCCAGCACGCCGTCGCGCATGGTGCGCTTGGCGAACGGCTTGATCGCCTCGACCAGGGCGTCGCCGGCATCGATGTCCACGCCGGCGTCGCGGTAGGAAAGGGAAACGGGATTGGGAGCGGTCATGATGAAGGCAACAGAGGCAGTAGAATGTCGGTCTGATTTTTACGTACCATGCACATAATACGAACATGGCGCGCTGAACCCGGCATTCTATCAAACCGGATCGTTCAAGCTTTTTAGTCCATCATCCCTTTTTTGGGCCGCTTTTTCCAACCCATCCCTTTTCATGCCATTTTCCTTCGCTTCGGAACAAAAGCAGGCCTGGTTCTGGCTGGCGGTCGGGCTGGCGCTGGTAGCACTCCTGGTGCTGCTGTCGCCGATCCTGACGCCGTTCATCGCCGCCGCCATCCTCGGCTATGCGCTGAATCCCGGCGTCGACTGGATCGAGCGCCGCCGCATCGGCCGCTTCCACGTGCCGCGCGCGCTGGCTGTGCTGACGATGATCCTGCTGCTGTTCGCGGCGATCCTGGCGCTGCTGCTGATCGTGGTGCCGATCGTGCAGAAGGAGATCCCGGCGCTGCAGGCGCAGATTCCGCGCCTCTTGGACAAACTGAACGCGGCGCTGTCGCCGCGCCTGCAGGCGCTCGGCATCGACGTCACGCTCGACGTCGACGGTATCAAAAAAATGCTGACCGAGCGCCTGACCGGCAGCGGCGACGAGGCGCTGCTGGGCACGCTGTGGGTATCGGCCAAGACCGGCGGCAGCGCGGTGATCGGCTGGCTCGGCACGCTGTTTTTGATCCCGATGGTGCTGTTCTACCTGCTGCTCGACTGGCACCAAATGCTGGCACGGATCGAGGATGCGATCCCGCGCAGCTGGGTGGCGCGGCTCGGCAGCCTGGCACGCGAAGCCGACGCGCTGCTGGCGCAATACCTGCGCGGCCAGCTGCTGGTGATGCTGATCCTGGCGATCTACTATTCGACCGCGCTGGCGATCGCCGGCTTCGAGATCGCACTGCCGGTCGGCATCATCACCGGCTTTCTGTCGTTCATCCCGTATCTCGGCTTCGGCCTCGGCCTGACACTGGCGCTGCTGGCGGCGCTGCTGCAGTTCACCGGCCTGTACGGGTTGCTCGCGGTGGCGGTGGTGTATTCGATCGGCCAGGTGCTGGAGAGCTTCATCCTGACGCCGTACCTGGTCGGCGAACGGATCGGCCTGCATCCGATCATCGTCATCTTCGCGCTGCTGGCGTTCGGCCAGCTGTTCGGCTTCGTCGGCGTGCTGCTGGCGCTGCCGGCTTCCGCCATCCTGTCGGTGGCAGTGCGCCACATGCACCTGCTCTACCGCAGCAGCGCCTTCTACAGCCGCCCATGAGACAGTTGCTGCTGGAACTGGACACCGGCGCGCCGCAGACGCTGGACAACTTCGTCGCCGGCCGCAACCGCGAGCTGGCCGAATTGCTGGCGCAGTTCGCCGATGCCGCCGCATCACCGCGTGAGCGCTTCGTCTACCTGTGGGGCGAAGCCGGCGCCGGCAAGACCCACCTGCTGCGCGCGCTGGCAACCGACCCGGCCGCGCGCTACATCGGCGCCGACGCCAACGCCGACGCGTTTGTGTTCGCGCCGGCGACGCGGCTGTATCTGCTCGACGATTGCGACGCGCTGGCGCCGGAGGCGCAGATCGCCGCCTTCGCGCTGTTCAACCAGATCCGCGAGCACGGCGCGCTGTTGGTATCGGCCGGCGCGCTGCCGCCGGCGCAACTGGCGCTGCGCGAAGACTTGCGCACGCGGCTCGGATGGGGCCTGATCTACCACCTGCACGGCCTGTCCGACGAGGAAAAGATCGGCGCACTGCAGCAGGCCGCCGCCAGCCGCGGCTTCACGCCTTCGCCAGGCGTGCTGCCGTACCTGATCACGCATTTTGCGCGCGACATGCGCTCGCTGTCGGCGATGCTGGACGCGCTGGACCGCTATTCGCTGGAAACCCAGCGCCCCGTCACCCTGCCCCTGCTGCGCCACCTGCTGCAGCAGGAAAACGAAAATCGCGAAAACCGCAATTGAGCCCAATGAATCTCGCCCTGTTCGACCTCGACCATACCCTGCTGCCGCTCGATTCCGATTACGAATGGGGCCAGTTCCTGGCGCGCATCGGCGCCGTCGACGCCGCCGCCTTCAAGCGCGCCAATGCCGGCTTTTACGCGCAGTACCAGGCCGGCACGCTGGACCCGGTCGAATACCTGAAGTTCGTGTTCGGCACGCTGGCGCAGTTCCCGCGCCGCCAGCTGGATGACTGGCACGCGCAATTCATGGATGAAGTGATCGCGCCGGCGATCCTGCCGGCCGCGCGCGACCTGGTGCAGAAGCACCAGGATGCCGGCGACCTGGTGGCGATCGTGACCGCCACCAACAGCTTCATCACGCGCCCGATCGCCGCCGCCTTCGGCGTCGCCAACCTGATCGCGGCCGAGGCCGAGCTGGACGCCGACGGCGAATTCACCGGCAACCTGGCCGGCCCGCCGCCCTACGGCGCCGGCAAGGTGGCCAACACCGGCGCCTGGCTGGCAACGCTCGACAAGACCCTGGCCAGCTTCCCGCGCAGCCATTTCTACAGCGACTCGCAAAACGACATCCCGCTGCTGTCGCAAGTCACCCACCCGGTCGCCACCAACCCGAACCCGCTGCTGGCGGCCCATGCGAAGGCCCATCACTGGCCGGTGCTGCAGCTGTTCGGCAGCGCGCAATAATCCAACGCACAGACCATGATCAAGCAACTGATCCGGCGCATTCTCGGCACCGGCAAAAAAGAAGAAGACGCCGCGCCGCAGGGCGCCGATGCCGGCCGCGACCCGACCCAGCCGGAAGTGTTCGGCCCCGACCAGCACGGCATCGACCCGGCGCTGGTGTCGGCCAACGCGGTGCGCGTGACGCGGACGCTGCAGGAGGCCGGCTTTGCGGCCTTCATCGTCGGCGGTGCGGTGCGCGACCTGCTGCTGCACGTCAAGCCCAAGGATTTCGACGTCGCCACCAACGCCACGCCGGAACAGGTGAAGAAGCTGTTCCGGCGCGCCTTCATCATCGGCCGCCGCTTCCAGATCGTGCACGTGATGTTCGGCCAGGAACTGATCGAGGTCACCACCTTCCGCGGCGCCTCCGCCGAGGAAGCACCGAAGGACGAGCACGGCCGCGTATTGCGCGACAACACCTTCGGCCCGCAGCACGAGGACGCGCTGCGGCGCGACTTCACCATCAACGCTATGTACTACGACCCGGCCACGCAGAGCGTGCTCGACTACCACGGCGGCATGGCCGACATCCAGGCCGGCAGGCTGCGCATCATCGGCGCGCCGGAAGCGCGTTACCGCGAAGACCCGGTGCGCATGCTGCGCGTGGTGCGCTTCGCCGCCAAGCTCGATTTCGCGATCGATGCCGACACCGCGGCGCCGATCGCGGTGATGGCGCCGCTGATCAACAACGTGCCGGCGGCACGCGTGTTCGACGAAATGCTGAAGCTCTTGATGAGCGGGCACGCGCTGGCCTGTTTGCGCCAGCTGCGCGAACAGGGCCTGCACCACGGGCTGCTGCCGCTGCTGGACGTGGTGCTGGAACAGCCGATGGGCAAGAAGTTCGTGACGCTGGCGCTGGAAAACACCGATGCCCGCATCCGCGCCGGCAAGCCGGTCTCGCCCAGCTTCCTGTTCGCGTCGCTGCTGTGGCAGCAGGTGCTGGAAAAATGGAAGGCCTACCAGGCCGCCGGCGAATACCCGATTCCGGCGCTGCACCTGGCGGCCGACGACGTCGTGCATGCGCAGGCCGACAAGCTGGCGCTGCAGCGCCGCATCGTCTCCGACATGCGCGACATCTGGGCGATGCAGCCGCGCTTCGAGCGGCGCAGCGGCAAGTCGCCGTACCGGCTGCTGGAGAACCCGCGCATGCGCGCCGGCTACGACTTCCTGCTGTTGCGCTGCGCCGCCGGCGAAGCCGAGGCCGAGCTGGGCGAATGGTGGACTGCATTCATCGCCGCCGACGGCGCCGGCCGCGACGCGCTGCTGACGCAAAAGAAGGCCGGCGGCGAAGCCGGCCCTGCCAAAAAG
>JBAUJK010000013.1:0-3296 GCA_049683695.1 Burkholderiaceae bacterium | reverse complement strand
GGCCCGGCGTGGCGCAGGCGGCCAGCAGCGCCACCGCGGCCAGCGCGGCAGCTTGCCGCAGCCGGCGCGCGGCCTGTCCCGAGGATTGTGAAAGGCTGGTCCGGTCGGCGCGATCGGTCATGTCGTTCTCCTTCTCAATGGCTGCCGGTGCTGCCGAAGCCGCCCGCTCCGCGCACGCTGGCGCCGAATTCTTCCACCACGTTCAGCTGCACCTGCAGCGTCGGCACGATCACCAGCTGCGCCAGCCGTTCCAGCGGCGCCAGCGTGAACGGCTGCTGGCCGCGGTTCCAGGCCGACACCATCAGCTGGCCCTGGTAGTCGGAATCGATCAGCCCGACCAGGTTCCCCAGCACGATGCCGTGCTTGTGGCCGAGGCCGCTGCGCGGCAGGATCAGCGCCGCATAGCCGGGGTCGCCGATGTGGATCGCCAGGCCCGTCGGCACCAGCTCGGTCTGGCCCGGCTCCAGCACCAACGGTGCGTCGAGGCAGGCGCGCAGGTCGAGGCCGGCGCTGCCGCTGGTGGCGTAGGCCGGCAGGCTGTCCTGGATACGCGGGTCGAGGATCTTGATGTCGAGAGTTTTCATGATGTCCAGAGGCTGCGCGCCGTGCCGGCGCGCCAAACGGGAAGGGCGGCTGGTGCCGCCCGGTTCAGGCGCCCAGCCGCCGCGCGATTTCGGCGATCAGCTGCCGCGCCAGCGCCTGCTTCGACGCGCGCGGCAGGCGGCTGTGGCCGTGCTGGTCGAACAGCACCAGCTCGTTGTCGTCCTGGCCGAAAGTGTGGTGGCCGATATTGCCGACCAGGAGCGGCACGTTCTTGCGCACGCGCTTGGCTTCGCCGTATTCCAGCAGGTTTTCCGATTCGGCGGCGAAGCCGACGCAGTATGGCCGCTGCGGCAGCGCGGCGACCGTGGCCAGGATGTCGGGATTCTGTTCGAAGCGCAGTTCCGGCGCGCCGCCGTCGGCGTCCTTCTTCAGCTTCTGCTGGCTGGTGTTGGCGACGCGCCAGTCGGCCACCGCGGCGACCGCGATGAAGACGTCCTGGCCGGCAGCGCGCGCGGTCACGACGTCGTGCATCTGCTGCGCGGTGGTGACGCCGATGCGCTGCACGTCGTACGGCGCCGGCAGCGCGGTCGGGCCGGACACCAACGTGACCTCGGCGCCGGCTTCGCGCGCGGCGCGCGCCAGCGCATAGCCCATCTTGCCGGACGATAGGTTGGTGATGCCGCGCACCGGATCGATCGGCTCGAAGGTCGGGCCGGCGGTCAGCAGCACGCGGCGCCCGGCTAGCAGCTTCGGCTGGAACGCGGCGATCACTTCCTCCAGCAATTGGGCCGGCTCCAGCATGCGGCCCATGCCGGTTTCGCCGCAGGCCTGCTGGCCGGCATCCGGGCCGAGCAGCGCGATGCCGTCGGCGGCCAGCGTGGCGACATTGCGCTGCATCGCGCGGTTTTGCCACATCTCGACGTTCATTGCCGGCGCCACCAGCAGCGGCACGTGCGCCGGCCGCGCCACGCACAGCGTCGATAGCAGGTCGTCGCAGTTGCCGTGCGCCAGCTTGGCGATGAAATCGGCCGAGCAGGGCGCGATCACGATGGCGTCGGCGTCGCGGCTCAGGTCGATGTGCGGCATGTTGTTGGCGATGCGCGCATCCCACTGGTCGGCGTACACGGTGCGGCCGGACAGCGCCTGCATCGTCACCGGCGTGATGAATTCGGTCGCCGCCCGGGTCATCACCACCTGCACCGCGGCGCCGGCGCCGACCAGCGCGCGCGTGAATTCGGCCGCCTTGTAGCAGGCGATGCCGCCGGTCAGGCCGAGAACGATTTTTTTGCCAGCGAGTTCCATGGACATTCCTGAGATGCGTCGCGCGTTAGTGTAGCAGCCGCTTGTCCCGGCCACCGGTGCGCGCCGGGCGGCCTACTTATTGACGCGCCGCAGCTCGTCCAGCACGAACAGTACGGCGCCGACGCAGATCGCGCTGTCGGCCACGTTGAACGCCGGCCAGTGCCAGCCGCCGGCGTGGAAATCGAGGAAGTCGATCACGTGGCCATAGGCAATGCGGTCGATCACGTTGCCGACCGCGCCGCCCAGGATCAGTGCCAGCGCGCTGCAGAACAGGCGCTGGCCGGCGTTCTTCTTCAGCAGCCAGACGATGAACAGCGCGGCGCCGATGCCGATCGCGGTGAAGAAATAGCGCTGCCAGCCGGCACTCTGCGCCAGGAAACTGAAGGCGGCGCCCTTGTTGTAGACCAGCACCAGGTTGAAGAACGAAGTCACCGGCTGCGAATCGCCATAGGCGAACAGGCGCGTGATCGTAATTTTGCTCAACTGATCGAGCAGAACCACGATCGTGGCAATGCCGAGCCAGGGCGCGAGCCGGCTGCCGCCGGAAGAAGAGTAAAGACGTTTTCTGGTTGCCATGGCGATCCGGAGTGTGGCTTCCTCCCGGCTGCTGCCGGAAGGAAGTCGATTTATGCGAACCGGCGCGCTTCGCCGGCGCCGAACAGGTTGGACACGCAGCGCCCGCAGATGCCGGGGTGCGCGTGATCGTGGCCGACGTCGGCGCGGTAGTGCCAGCAGCGCTCGCATTTCTGCTGCGTCGACGGCGTCACCACGATCGCTTCCTGCTCCGGCGCGTCGACCTGCGTGACGGTCGCGGCCGAGGTGATCAGCAGGAACTTCAGGTCGTCGCCCAGGCTCGCCAGCGCGCGGTACTTGTCGCCGGCGGCGCGGATCTCGACCTCGGCCTGCAGCGACGAGCCGATGGCGCCGGCGATGCGCACCTGTTCCAGCTCGCGCATCACGGCCGCGCGCGCGTCGCGCAGCAGCGCGTACTTGGCCAGCAGTTCCGGCGCGGCGGCGTCTTCCGGCAGCGTGTAATAGGTCTGCGTGAAGATGGTCTCGCCGCTGTCGGCATAGGCTTGCGGCCGCGCGAACACGGCCCAGGCTTCTTCGGCGGTGAACGACAGCGCCGGCGCCATCAGCCGCAGCAGCGCCTGCGTGAGATGCCACAGCGCGCTCTGCGCCGAACGGCGTGCGTGCGAATCGGCACCGCTGGTGTACAGCCGGTCCTTCAGGATGTCGAGGTAGAAGCCGCCCAGGTCTTCCGAGCAGTACATCTGCAGCTTGGCGATCACCGGGTGGAATTCGTACGCGTCGTAATGCTGCAGGATTTCCTGCTGCAGCGCGGCCAGGTGCGCCAGCGCGTAGCGGTCGATCTCGAGCAGCTCGGTCACCGGCAGCAGGTCGCGCTCGGGGTCGAAGTCGGAAGTGTTGGCCAGCAGGAAGCGCAGCGT
>JBAUJK010000012.1:0-1814 GCA_049683695.1 Burkholderiaceae bacterium | reverse complement strand
GTGTAAGAGAAACCGATGCCGCCAGACAAGCTCGGTCCAGCCCGGCCCGGCTCGATGCGGGCGGCCGGCAGCAACGCGCCCGATCGGGCCGGTTTTAGTGCCCGAGCTGGTTCAGCACGCCCGACAGCCTCGAAATCATCTGGTCGATCTCGTCCTCGGTCACGTTCAGCGCCGGCATGAAGCGCAGCAGGTTCGGGCGCGGCGAGTTCAGCAGCAGGCCGAGCGGCTGCAGCTCGCGCGCGGTGTCGACGATCTGCGGGCCGATGTCCTTGCCGAGCTGCAGCGCCCGCAGCAGGCCCTCGCCGCGCTCGCCCTGCAGCCCGTGCTGCGCCGACAGCCTTTCCAGCGCCGCGCCGAGGTAGGCGCCGCGCGCGCGCACCGTTTCCAGGAAGCCGTCGCGCAGCAGCTCGCTGATGACCGCGACGCCGACCGCCGTCATCAGCGGATTGCCGTTGTAGGTGCCGCCCTGTTCGCCGGCCTCGAAGCAGGCGAACCGTTCGCGGCACAGCAGCGCGCCGAGCGGCACGCCGCCGCCGATACCCTTGGCCAGCGTCATGATGTCGGGTTCGACGCCGGACAGCTGGTGCGCGAACAGCGCGCCGGTGCGGCCCATGCCGGATTGCACTTCGTCGACGATCAGCAGCAGGCCGCGCTGCTCGGTCAGCCAGCGCAGGCCCTGCATGAATTCGCGCGAGGCCGGGATCACGCCGCCTTCGCCCTGCACCGGCTCCAGCATCACGGCCACGGTGCGCTCGTTGATCAGCCGTTCGACGCTGGCCAGGTCGCCCAGCGTCGCCTTCGGGAAGCCCGCCACCTGCGGCGCGTACATCGTGTCCCAGCCGGCCTTGCCGGAAGCCGACATGGTGGCCAGCGTGCGGCCGTGGAAGCTGTGGTCGAAGGTGACGATCTCGAAGCGGTGTTCGCCGGCGCCGTTCGGATGCAGCTTGCCCCACTTGCGCGCCAGCTTGATCGCGCCTTCGTTGGCTTCGGCACCGCTGTTGGTGAAGAACACGCGGTCGAAGCAGGAGTTCGCGGTCAGCAGTGTCGCCAGCTCGATCATCGGCGCGTTGTAGAAGGCCGGCGACGGGTTGATGATCTTCTTCGCCTGCGCCGTCAGCGCATCCTGGATGCATTGCGGCGAATGGCCGAGGCTGTTGACGGCCCAGCCCTGCAGGTAATCCAGGTAGCGCTTGCCGGTATGGTCGGTGATCCACATGCCGCTGCCTTCGGTAAACACCAGCGGCGGGCGGTTGGTGACATACATCAGGCTATCGACGTCGTACTGGCTGAATTCCATCTGTAACCTCCTCGGCAAAGGCGATGCGGCAAAGCGGCAAATCGTTAGGGAGCGGCGCGCGGCCGGTTCAAAAAAAAACCACAGGGCTGGCCTGTGGCTTCGTGATCGGCTAAACGCTCACGCGCACGGCACCCGGGGCAGCGGCAGGGGGCTTCGGCGTCGCAGCAGTTTGGCTGATGTCGGCATGCGGCCCATATTAGGGCGTTTTGCGCAGTGCGTCAAAAGTTTTCCGCCGGTGGCGCGCTTCACGGCGTCATGCGCGGCATCCGGGCCGGAACCAACGCATCGTTGCCACTGCCTTAGTCAGAAAGCGCAGGAGAGCGCCGCCCATGAAAGCAGACCGGACCGCCCGCAAATGGCAAACGCTGCTGGCCTTGGCCCAGCTGTCGGTGGTTGCCTATTCCGTCTGGCGCGACTGGCGTGCCGAATGGCGTCGGCTGGCGGCGCCATCACCTTCGCCGCCAGCGCCGGTTCAGGCGCCTGCTCCGGTGCCGCAGCATCCGCGGACGGCGGCACC
>JBAUJK010000011.1:0-6831 GCA_049683695.1 Burkholderiaceae bacterium | reverse complement strand
TGGTTGAGGTCGACTACAGCTTGATGCTCTTCAGATCGCCGGTCAGGTAGCCGACCGCGGCGCCGAACTTGTCCCGATAGTTGGTCTTCAGCAGCGGATCGAGCTGGTCCTTGACCTTGGCGTGGATGCCGCCCCAGTCGCCGGCGTGCTGGAAGTTGTTCATGATGTAGGTCCAGCCGTTGATCTCGTCGACCGCGTGCAGGCCGGTCGATTCGCCGCCGGCCGGGATCGACATCACGCGCGCGAGCTGCTTGGTATCGATGTTGTAGGCCCACAGGAAGTTGTTGACGTGCTGGCCGCTGTCCTCGCCGATGAACAGGGTGCGCAGCTTCTCGGAGAATTTCAGGTTGTCCGGGTTGGCAATCTTGTCCGGGTTGGCCGTGTTGCCCAGCGCGTCGGCGGCGATGTCCTCGCCGGTGATCAGCGCGCGGGTGTCGACCGGCATCCAGTCGCTGTCGATGGCTGCGCCCTTGTCGTCCTTCTGGCCGCCCTTGAGATTCAACGCCATCACGGCGCCGGCCTTCAGTTCCTTATTGACTGAAATGCCGTTGCCGGGCACGTTGGCCTTGTCGCCGGCGACCATCGAAGCCTGGACGTTCTGCAGCGCCGAATAGGCCACCTTGTCCTTGATGTTGACCGTCGTGCCTTCCATCTTCGAGAAGCCCATGCTGGCGCCGACATAGCCGGCGTAGCGGTGGGTTTCGAGGAAGGCGGCGGCTTTTTCATTGATGACCTTGATCCACTCGGTCTTGCCGTTGGCGACCACCTTGCGATGCTCGGGGCTCGGCTGCGGCGTGGTGACATCGTCCGTGTAAGCCTGCACGTCCAGGATGTCGGTCGGCTTGATGCCGCCGTCGACCAGCGCGCGGATTTCGGCGCTGGTGGCCGAGCCGAGCTTGATCCAGCTCAGCGGCGCGGCGGCTGCGGTCGGATCGATCGAGAAGCCGGCACCGACCTTGGCCACGTACAGCGTGCCCGAGGACAGGTCCTTTTCACGGTCAGCGACGAACACGAAATAGCCGGAGTTGGTGGCATCGTCGCCCATGAAGGCGGTGCGGTTGTCCGGCATCACCTGCACCAGCTCGTGCGAGATGCGGCCCATGCAGTAGTGCTTCTTGATGCTGCCGCTGCCGTCGGCGTTGACGATCACTTCCGGCATGTGGCCGTAGTGGTAGGGGTTGGCGCGGCTGGCGTCGCCATACAGGTTCTGGCTGAAGTCGTTCATGAAGTTGCCGGCGCGGTCGGCGAAGGCGTCCGGCTCGTATTCTTCCGACGACAAATGCGTGCCCCACGGCGACAGGCTGGCGCCGCAGGTGATCCACAGGCCGTTGACGCCGCTGGTGTCGACGTTGTGGTACTTCACCAGCGACAGGCGGCCAGTGTCCGGGTCCTGGTCGAGTGTCAGCACGGCGATCGGCGACGGCAGCTTGCCGTACATCTTGGTCTTGCCGTCCTGTGCATAGGTCGCGTATTCGAACTGCACCACCGCGAACACGGTGTTGCCCTTGACGCCGGCCACCTGGGCGTTCGGCACCGTCAACAGCGACGTGCCGTCGGGCGAATCGGAGAAGAAATGGCGCTCCTTGCCGGCTACGGTGTTGTCCATGATCGGCTGATTGTTGATGTCGTAGTAGCCGCCGGCCAGCTGCTGGCCGCCGCGGCCGTCCGGCACCATGTCGCCGGTGATGAAGAAGGGCCGGTAGGCCAGCTTGTAGCTTTGCGTCTGGCCGTCCGACAGCAGGATGTCGAGCGTCGAGCCGACGCTGGTGGTCGCCATCGCGGCCGGGTCGGCCAGCGTCGGCGCCGCCATCGGCTTGAACTGGGCGGAGACGAATTTTGCCGGCGCCGGAACCGGCGCGGCCGGGTTGTCGCTGCCGCCGCCGCAGGCGGCCAGCAGAGAAGTGCCGCCGAGCGTGGCGATCGGCAGCAGCGGCACGCCGGACAGGAATTTCAGTGCGCGGCGGCGGGAGGGATCGAGAGTCTGGGTCATCGTCGGAATCTTTCTGGCAGCGAAGGGAAAAAGACCGGCGCCGCAGCTGCGGTCGCCGGAAAACCGGTTCACGAGGTCGGTGGCTGGATGCTAGCCGGCAGGTATGACGCTGCCGTGACTGCGGCATGACCGGACGATGACGCTGCGAGGGGGCAGCGCCAGGCGGGAAAGAGGGAAGGCGGCGGGCGCGGCAGGCGCCGCGCGGGGAAGGACGATCGATGCAGGAGCGCGGCGGCGCCCGGGGGTCAGGCTTTCGGCTTGCTCTTGCCGTACGGACTGCTCTGCATCGCCGACATGTGTTCGCGCAGCCAGCGGTGGGCCGGATTGCGGGCGTCGCGCTCGTGCCACAGCATGTCGACGTTGACTTCCGGCATCTGGAACGGCAATTCCTTCGAGATCAGCGCGTGCGTCATGCCGGTGGAGGCGATCAGGTGGCGCGGCAGCACCGTGATCAGGTCCGAATTGGCGACCACGCGGCCGGCGGTGAAGAACTGGTTGACGATCAGCAGCACGCGCCGCTCGCGCCCGAGTTCGGTCAGCGCCTTGTCGGCCAGGCTCTGGGCGCGGCCGGAAAAGCTGACCATCAGATGGTTGGCGGCGCAATAGTTGTCCAGCGTCAGCGGTTGAGATGCCAGCGGATGGTCCTTGCGCATCACGCAGGCGTAGTGGCCGGTGTACAGCCGCTCGTGGCGGATCGGCGAATTCGGCAGCGCCGACAGCTGGGCGACCACCCCGGGGAAGAAGCCGATCGCCAGGTCGATGTCGCCGCGCAGCAGCATCTGGCGCGGATCGCGCGTCATCAAGGTGACCATGCGGATGCTCATGTGCGGCGCTTCGCGCTCGATCGAGCGCACCAGCGACGGCAGCCACAGTGCCGCGGTCGAATCGGCCATCGCCATGTGGAAGATCGCCTGCGTCTTCGACACGTCGAAGGTTTCCGGCGTGATCGCCGCCTCCAGTTCGGTCAGCACGCGGCGTACGGTCGGCCACAGTTCCTCGGCCCGCGCGGTCGGCCGCATGCCGTGTGCGGTGCGGATCAGCAACTCGTCGCCGAGCGCATCGCGCAGTCGCTTCAACGCATTCGACACTGCCGGCTGCGTCATTGCCAGCTGGCCGGCGGCGCGGGTCAGGTTCTGCTCGGTCATGACGACGTTGAAGACGCGCAGCAGGTTCAGGTCGAGATTGAGGAAACTCATAACAGAAGGTCAATCCTATTGTTGGTATTCATGGAAGTTATAATAGCTATCCGGAAAGGAAATTGGATATATACCCTGGGACAGCTATACTGCACTGCAACAAAGAAGCATTTTTCGAAAGGAGAAATCATGTCCGCGATCACTTATTCCCCGTCCCGCAACAGCGTCTCCCTGCAGGACTACGCCGCCAACGTGGCGCACGCCATCCGCCTGCTGTGGGGCGCGCTGCTGGCCAAGAAGCCGGCCCAGGTAGAGCGTGGCCTCAGCCGCCGCCAGAAGCTGCGTGCGGTGCTGATGGTGAACAACATGGCACGCGAGCTGGAAGACAGCATGCCCAACCTGTCGGCTGAACTGCGCTACATCGCCAACCATCGTTAATCGGCGGTGCACTGCAGCATAAACGGCAGCATCACGACCTCTGCAACCAGGAAAATACCATGTCCATCTGGGCTCTTGCATTTCCCGCCGAAGTGGCGGCACCGGTAGTCGAAGCGATCGCGCTGACCGCCGTGCGCGCTTCGCGCCCGCTGCTGGGCGTGGGACTGGGAGCCGGCCTGGTGCTGCTGTTCAAGCCGCTGTTGATCGGCCTGCTGCAGGCGGCACTGCTGGTGGTGCGTCCGCGCCGCACGCGCGAACAGCGCAGCGCCCGCCAGAAGCTGGCCGACGTGCTGCTGCTCGGCCGCCTGGCGCGCCAGTGCGCCGAATCGCATCCGAGCCAGGCTGCGGAACTCCGCATGCTGGCCGCGCGCGACTGAACCATTTTCAGCAGGAGGATTCAATCATGTTGAATGCCTATAACCCGCCGATCGCCGTCGCACTCGGATGCGTGGCGCCGAAGCTGTCGCCGCATGAGGCGGAACGCCTCACCGAGCGCTCGCTGCCGCACGGAGAGGTGCGCCTCGGCTTTTGCGACATCGTCGACGTCTCGGCACGCGCTAGCGCCGCCAACGGCCTGCATTTCCGGCGCAAGACGCGCCCTAGCTTGATCGGCCGCTGAATTGCCGTAGAACCGGCCAAAGAATGTCTCCTCCTCCCTACCAAGGAAGGATTCGCCCCGCCAGGTGCAAACCGGCGGGGCTTTTTTTTATGGCGTGTCCATCACTGCGGCAAGGTGTCGTTCTCGGCCGTAGCCTCGACCGGATCGGCGAGCGTGGTGACCGCCGGTTTGCGGCGCTCGTCGACGATCAGGCGGAACACGTCGGGGCGCGCGTAGTGCCCGGTGGAATCCATGTCGAATTTGCCGCGGGCGATCATGCTGGCGAACAGGCACTACTCGGACCTTTTCGCTCGCAATAAAAAAACCGGCTGCCGCGGCAGCCGGTTTCGTCGGGCAGGACGTCTTTCGTCAAGCCGCCAGCTTTTGCTCCAATTTTTCCTTGGTCGCTGCCAGCTCGGCCGGCAGGTTGTGCCTGAGCTTGTCGAATAGTTCGCTGTGCAGCTTCAGCTCGGCCTGCCATGCCGCCTTGTCGATCGAGGTGATCTGGTCGAACTGGGCTTGCGAGAATTCCAGGCCGTCCCAGCGCAGGTCGCCATACTCGGGGCTGACCCCGAACACGTTTTCGACGCCGCCGGCCTTGCCTTCGATGCGGTCCAGCATCCACTTCAGCACGCGCATGTTGTCGCCGAAGCCGGGCCAGACGAACTTGCCGTTGCTATCGGTGCGGAACCAGTTGACGCAATAGATCTTCGGCAACGCGGTACCGGTGGCGGCGATCTTCTTGCCAAGGTTGAGCCAGTGCTGGAAGTAGTCGCTCATGTTGTACCCGGCGAACGGCAGCATCGCGAACGGGTCGCGCCTCACCACGCCCATCTGGCCGGCGGCGGCGGCGGTGGTTTCCGAACCCATGGTGGCTGCCATGTAGACGCCTTCGACCCAGTCGCGCGCCTCGGTCACCAGCGGCACCGTGGTCGAGCGGCGGCCGCCGAAGATGAAGGCGGAGATCGGCACGCCGGCCGGATCGTCCCAGGCCGGGTCGATCACCGGGTTTTGCGTGGCGGCCACCGTGAAGCGCGCGTTCGGATGGGCGGCGGCGCGCGGCTTGCCGTTGACGGCATTGTCGGCAGCGATCTGCGGCGTCCAGTCGCGGCCCTGCCAGTCGATCAGGTGTGCCGGCAGTTCCTTGGTCATGCCTTCCCACCAGACGTCGCCGTCGTCGGTCAGTGCGACGTTGGTGAAGATGGTGTTTTCCGCCAGCGACGCCATGCAGTTGTGGTTGGTCTGGTCGTTGGTACCGGGCGCGACGCCGAAATAGCCGGCTTCCGGGTTGATCGCGTACAGGCGGCCGTCGGCGCCCGGCTTGATCCAGGCGATGTCGTCGCCGATGGTGGTGACCTTCCAGCCTTCGAAGCCCTTGGGCGGGATCAGCATCGCGAAGTTGGTCTTGCCGCAGGCCGACGGGAAGGCCGCCGCCACGTAGTGCTTCTGGCCCTGCGGATTTTCGACGCCGAGAATCAGCATGTGTTCGGCCAGCCAGCCCTGGTCGCGGCCCATGGTGGAGGCGATGCGCAGCGCCAGGCATTTCTTGCCGAGCAGCGCATTGCCGCCGTAGCCGGAGCCGTAGGACCAGATTTCGCGGGTTTCCGGGTAATGCACGATGTACTTGGTGGTGTTGCACGGCCACGCCACGTCCTGCTGGCCGGGCGACAGCGGCGCGCCGACGCTGTGCACGCACGGCACGAATTCGCCGTCAGTGCCCAGCACGTCGTACACCGCGCGCCCCATGCGCGTCATGATGCGCATGTTGACGGCGACATACGGCGAATCCGACAGTTCGACGCCGATATGCGCGATCGGCGAGCCGAGCGGCCCCATCGAGAACGGCACCACGTACATGGTGCGGCCGCGCATGCAGCCGTCGAACAGCGGCTGCAGGGTGGCGCGCATCTCGGCCGGGGCCATCCAGTTGTTGGTCGGGCCGGCATCTTCCTTGCGGGCGGAGCAGATGAAGGTGCGGTCCTCGACGCGGGCGACGTCGTTCGGATCGGAGCAGGCCAGATAGCTGTTCGGGCGCTTGGCCGGGTTCAGCTTTTTCATGGTGCCGGCGGCCACCATTTCGCCGCACAGGCGGTCATACTCTTCCTGCGAGCCGTCGCACCAGTAGACGCGCGCAGGCTTGGTCAGCGCCGCAATCTCGGCGACCCAGTTGATCAGCTTGCGATGCTGGACGTAAGCCGGCGGATTGATGGCTGCGACGCCGCCCATAGCGGGTTGATTCACGATAAAACCTCCAAAACCTGATGACGAAAAGGGTTGTAGCGGCACGGCAGGCGGGATTGCCCGTCTACGGCGCGGCGGTCGAAGGCTCGCGGCCGCAAGCGCAACGGCTGCGGGACGGCGGTTCGGTCCGCTAGGGTCGGGGGCGCGGGAGTATGTCCCGCGCCGCGATGCCAAGCCCCGCAATTGTGGTGCGCAGGCGGCCGGTCGGTGCTACGGAACCCCGGATTCTACACCCGGCAGGCCTCCCGGCCCAGTCGCCCCGGCCCTTCCCTAAATGAAATACCACTGTGGCAACCATCCTTCTTGAGCGCCGTCAAGCGCGGGCGCACCGCCGCTTCAGAAGCGGCCGCCAGCCAGCACCGGCGGCATGCCGTGTGGCAACCGTGGGCCTTCGGCGCCGCGGCGGCCTGCGCGCCACAGGCCGGCCC
>JBAUJK010000010.1:0-17358 GCA_049683695.1 Burkholderiaceae bacterium | reverse complement strand
CCCCGCCTCCCCCACCACTTCGTCGCGCACCGGATCGACCGGGCCGACGTAGTAGATCACGCGATTGGTGAAGTCCACCGGCAGTTTCTCGCCCTTGGCCAGCATGTCCTGGATGCGCTTGTGCGCGGCGTCGCGGCCGGTCAGCATCTTGCCGTTCAGGAGCAGGGTCTGGCCCGGTTGCCAGGAGGCGACTTCTTCCTGTGTCAGCGTGTTCAGGTCGACGCGCCGGGACTTCTTCGTATCCGGTACCCACTGCACGTCCGGCCATTCGGACAGCGCCGGCGGGTCGATGTAGGCCGGGCCGGAGCCGTCCAGCACGAAGTGCGCATGGCGGGTGGCGGCGCAGTTCGGGATCATCGCCACCGGCTTGGAGGCGGCATGGGTCGGATGCATCCTGATCTTCACGTCCAGAACCGTGGTCAGGCCGCCGAGGCCCTGCGCGCCGATGCCGAGCGCATTGACCTTTTCGTACAGCTCGAGCCGCAGTTCCTCCAGCTTGTTCTGGGGGCCGCGCTGCTTCAGCTCGTACATGTCGATGTCTTCCATCAGCGATTCCTTGGCCATCAGCATCGCCTTCTCGGCGGTGCCGCCGATGCCGATGCCGAGCATGCCGGGCGGGCACCAGCCGGCGCCCATGGTCGGCACGGTCTTCATGACCCAGTCGACCAGCGAATCGGATGGGTTCAGCATCACGAACTTCGACTTGTTCTCGGAGCCGCCGCCCTTGGCGGCGATCTGCACGTCGACCGTATTGCCCGGCACTACTTCCATGTGGACCACTGCCGGCGTGTTGTCGCGGGTATTCTTGCGTTCGAACAGCGGATCGGCCACGATCGAGGCGCGCAGCGTATTGTCCGGATGCAGGTAGCCGCGCCGCACCCCTTCGTTGACGGCGTCGACGATCGAGCCCTGGAAGCCTTCGAAGCGCACATCCATGCCAATCTTCAGGAAAACGTTGACGATACCGGTGTCCTGGCAGATCGGGCGGTGGCCCTCGGCGCACATGCGCGAATTGGTCAGGATTTGCGCAATGGCATCCTTGGCCGCCGGGTTTTGCTCGCTCTGGTAGGCGCGCGCCAGGTGGCGAATGTAATCGACCGGATGGTAATAGCTGATGTACTGCAGGGCGGCGGCTACCGATTCGACGAGGTCTTCCTGTTTGATGACAGTCATGGCGTTATGTAACGAAAGAAAGAGGTGATGAGGGACTGAAGCTTGCGCGCGCGGGGCGTCCGGATGAGGCGATGCCGATAGGCAACGCTCGGATCGATTCGCATTTTACACTCCGTCCCGGGCGGCGGGCGACCTTGCTTCCTTGACGCAGGCAGGGGTGGCTAGTATTTTAAAAACAAGATGTCAATACCGGCCTGCAGATTTTGGCGCTACAGCAGCGGCTTTCGGCGAGATTGTTGCCCAAAAACACACATGTAAGGCTTGAGTAAGTGTAAATGCTTATGTTGGACGCCGATTATTTCTACTACTAACCAATCGATTCGGAGCGGAGACAATGGCTGATGCAGAATCCCTGATGCAGGAAACCCGTGTATTTGCACCCCCGCCGGAGCTGGTGCAGCATGCCAGCATATCCGGCATGGAGGCATACCAGGCTCTGTGCGCCGAGGCGCAGCGCGACTACGAAGGATTCTGGGCCGGGCTGGCACGCAAGAACCTGCAATGGCATCGTCCCTTCACCAAGGTGCTGGACGAATCCAATGCGCCGTTCTACAAGTGGTTCGAGGACGGTCTGCTGAACGTTTCCTACAACTGTCTCGACGTCAACCTGCAGAACGGCAATGCCGACAAGGTTGCGATCATTTTCGAGACCGATGACGCCAAGGTCACCAAGGTCACCTACCGCGAACTGCACGCCAAGGTCTGCCGCTTCGCCAACGGCTTGAAGTCGCTCGGCATCAAGAAGGGCGACCGGGTCGTCATCTATATGCCGATGTCGGTCGAGGGCGTGGTCGCGATGCAGGCGTGCGCGCGCATCGGCGCCACGCACTCGGTCGTGTTCGGCGGCTTTTCCGCCAAGTCGCTGCAGGAGCGGATCATCGATGCCGGCGCGGTCGCCGTCATCACCGCCGACGAGCAGGTGCGCGGCGGCAAGCAGCTGGCGTTGAAAGCGATTGTCGACGAAGCCATCAACATGGGTGGCTGCGGCACGGTAAAGAACGTCATCGTCTACCAGCGTACCGGCAGCAAGATCGCCACAGTCGCCGGGCGCGACCTGTGGATGCACGAACTGGCCGCCGGCCAGAGCGCCGAATGCGAGCCCGAGTGGGTCAGCGCCGAGCACCCGCTGTTCATCCTGTATACGTCCGGCTCCACCGGCACGCCGAAGGGCGTCCAGCATTCCTCCGGCGGCTTCCTGATGTGGGCCGCGCAAAGCATGCGCTGGTCGTTCGACATCAAGCCGACCGATGTCTTCTGGTGCACCGCCGATATCGGCTGGGTCACCGGCCACAGCTACGTCTGCTACGGACCGCTGGCGGTCGGCACGACGCAGATCGTGTTCGAAGGCGTGCCGGTGTATCCGAATGCTGGTCGCTTCTGGGACATGATCGCGCGCCACAAGTGCACCGTGTTCTACACCGCGCCGACCGCGATCCGCTCGCTGATCAAGGCCGCCACCGCCGACGAGAAAGTGCATCCGAAGAGCTACGACTTGTCGTCGCTGCGCATCCTCGGTTCGGTCGGCGAGCCGATCAACCCGGAAGCCTGGGTCTGGTATTACAAGAACGTCGGCCAGGAGCGCTGCCCGGTGATCGACACCTGGTGGCAGACCGAAACCGGCGGCCACATGATCAACCCGCTGCCGGGCGCGACACCGATGGTTCCCGGTTCCTGTACGTTGCCGCTGCCCGGCCTGCAGATCGCGATCGTCGACGAGGCGGGTCAGGAGGTGCCGAACGGCCAGGGCGGGATGCTGGTGGTCAAGCGCCCGTGGCCGTCGATGATCCGCACTATCTGGAACGATCCGGAGCGTTTCAAGAAGAACTACTTCCCGCCTGAGCTGGGCGGCGCCTATCTGGCCGGCGACGGTGCGGTGCGCAATGAGAAGACCGGCTACTTCACGATCACCGGCCGCATCGACGATGTGCTGAACGTGTCCGGCCACCGGATGGGTACGATGGAAATCGAATCGGCGCTGGTCGCCAACCCGCTGGTGGCGGAAGCGGCGGTGGTCGGCAAGCCGGACGAAACTACCGGCGAATCGATCTGCGCCTTCGTGGTCCTGAAGCGTAGCCGTCCGCTCGACGACGAAGCCAAGCAGATTGCCCAGGACCTGCGCAACTGGGTCGCCAAGGAAATCGGCCCGATCGCCAAGCCGAAGGAAATCCGCTTCGGCGACAACCTGCCGAAGACGCGCTCCGGCAAGATCATGCGGCGCCTGCTGCGTACGCTGGCGCGCGGTCAGGAGATCACACAGGATGTGTCGACGCTGGAAAACCCTGCCATCCTCGAACAGCTGAAGCAGGCGCGCTAGGCCGGCGCCGCGCTCCGGCGATGGCCAGGGCGCGGCGGTCGCAAAGGCATCCGAAACCCCCGTCTCTCGCAAAAGTTTTGCTATAATCGACGGCTTCGTGAAAACGAAGAACGGATTCAGGAGAGATGGATGAGTGGTTTAAGTCGCACGCCTGGAAAGCGTGTATAGGTTAATAGCCTATCGGGGGTTCGAATCCCCCTCTCTCCGCCAGCATAAAGCCCCGCAAGGGGCTTTTCGTTTTTGGGCAGGCAGAAAACGCGGGCACAGGATCAAGTATCTGCTCTACAGATCGAGTTGCGGGCTGCGGGCATCGACGATTCTTCTCAGCGCACTCCGTCCAGGCGCCTCATAACCATTGCCGCGGCAGCTCTCTTACAGCCCAAATTCGTGTTGCCGATGCCTCGTCAATTGCCGCTTCACACTCGGTATTCCATATATTTATCAATTCAGCACGATATGTAGTGAGCAGCTAGAATTCACCTACCAACAACTAGGAGTTCACTATGTCGAATTTGCGTACCGCGAGGCTGGCGATTGAAGCGGAAATTGCCCATGCAAAAAAAGGTGCGGCGTATTACATGGAGCGCGTGAGTTCGCTGGAACAGGCGCTGGCGCAACTTTCCAGTGCCGGGGAAGTCGGGCCTGGCGTCAAGGCCAACGGCAAGGCGGCCGGCCATGCCGGCAAAACCGTCAAGGCGAAGGGGCCGAAGCGGCGTCGCGCTGTCCGCGAGGAGGCCGGCCAGGCCGGGGAATTGCCGTCGACCGCCGGCGATTATTGGCAGAACCTGATCGGCGAGCAGCCGAAGTCCGGCGCCGAAATCCTCGCTGCCGCGGTCGAGGGACTGGGCTTTACGCCGACCCGGGCCCAGGTCGGCAAGTTGCGCAACCGCATGGCGTTCGCGCTGAAGGCCCTGGTCCAGTCGGGCGCGGTCAAGGATTCCGGCAGCGGGCGCGCGCGGCGCTATTTCCGCGCCTGAGGTTGCGCGGCCCGCGGGCCGGTTGTTGGGCGGCAGTTTAGCGCTCGACTTCCGGCCGCTCCATTTTCCAATAGATGGCGGCCGCCACCATGCCGAAGATCAGGTGTGCCACCAGCGTGCTCCAGCCGCGCATGGCGGCGAACCACGGGAAGGCGCGCTCCATGCCGTAGAAATTGAACAGGTACAGCACCAGGCCGAAGATCGCGCCGCTCAGCAATACCATGCCGGCGCTGGAGTCGAGGTGGAAGGGCGCGATGATCGCCGCTAGGATCATGCCGAAAGCGATCCCGAGGATGTAATGCGTGACCAGTGCCGCGATCACCACCGGCACGCTGAACGCGGTCGATTGCAGGACTTCAGGTCCCATCACGATGCCGGCGATCATGTGCGACGTGGCCCATGGCCCGGCGCTGCTGGCAGCCATCCACAACAGTTCCAGCACCATCAGCACGGCGCCGGCCAGAAAGCCCGAGGTCGCCGCCGCCGGCCAGTCGGGCAGCCGGCGCTCCCAGCGATGCGATGCGATATGCAAGTCCATACGTCCTCCGCGGCAATGCCGGCCAGCGCCGAAGCGGCAAGGCCGGACGGGATGATAATTTACCCAGTTTAGTATGGATTGATCGACATGCAATGCGGCCGGCGCTGCCTGCCGCAGGCCGGATATTTTCATATACTCCCTTGTATATCGTCCTGTCTCGGGCGGATTGCATGCGAGTTTCGTGCATACTCCCATGTACGTCGCAGCGGGATAAGAGCGATACAGCGCTTTGTTGCTGAACGGCATGGTGAATGGAACGGCCTGGCCTTCCCGAACCGCGCCCCAGCCCGGTCGCCGTCAGCTCACCCGCGTTTGCCGTCTTTCGTGCGCCGCTGCCGACGCGCCCGCTTCGACCGACGTCAGATCTCCACCACCAGTTGCGGATCGAACAGCGGATTTTCCGGCGTGCCGCCGCGCGCATAGCCGCGCGGATTGCATAGCACGCGGGTGTCGCCGATGCGGTAGTCGCAGCTGTCGTGCACGTGACCGTGGATCCACAGGCGCGGCTGCCAGCGCAGCAGCTGCGGCGCCAGGTCGGAAACGAAGGCGGGGTTGACCGGGGAATCGGCAAAGCGCGGGTGGATGCTGCCGCGGGTCGGCGCATGGTGCGTCACCACCACCGTCGGCCCGGCAAACGGTTCGGCAAAGCGGGCTTCGAGCCAGGCCACGCTGTGATCGAAGAGCGCGCGCGAGGCCGTCGGTGTGAACAATTCCTCGCCGTCGTCGTCCTGTTTGATGCGGCTGAAGTCGCGGATGAATTGCGTGGCCAGCGTCATGGTCGATGCGCGCTCCGCTTCGGTCGGCGGCAGGCGGAAATCGGTCCATAGCGTGCAACCGAGAAAGCGCACGCCATCCAATCGCCATTCGGCCTGTTCCAGCAGCTGGATGCCGGCGCCGCCGCACAATTCCCGCAGGCTGCGCTGCGTTCCGCTCAAGCTGCCGCCATAGTATTCGTGATTGCCGGGGACATAGATGACCGGCTGGGAAAACTGCTGCGCCCACGCGACTGCCTGCTGCGGCCGCGCGATGTCGCCGGCCAGGATCACGACGTCGCAATCGGGCTGCGGCGCCGGCATGTCGGCGACCGACAGGTGCAGATCGGAAAGGATGGACAGGCGCATCGGAGATTCCTTTCAGGAGGAAGCCGCGGCGCCGGTCCGGGATGGAGCGGCGTCGTGCGGCCGCACCATTATCGGCTCGATCAGGCGTCTTGTGGCGGGTGCGCCCGCGGCCCGACGATGCGGGCGATCGCCGAGTGGTTGTGGATCGATTCGAAATTTTCCGCTTCCACGATGTACGCCCGCACCCGCACATCCTGTTCCAGCGCCAGCGCGACGTCGCGCACCAGATCTTCGACGAACTTGGCGTTTTCGTAGGCGTGCTCGGTGACATATTTTTCGTCCGGCCGCTTCAGCAGGCCATAGACTTCGCAGGAAGCGTTGCGCTCGGCGATGCTGACCAGTTCCTCGATCTCCATCTCGCCGTCGATGCGCGCCTCGATGCTGATGTGCGAACGCTGGTTGTGCGCGCCATAGGCAGAGATCTCCTTGGAGCACGGGCACAGGCTGGTGGCCGCGGCCACGATTCGCATGTCGAATTCGTAGCCGCCGTCGGCATCAACCCGCACACGCCACAGCACGTCGGCGTCGAGCAGGCTGGAGACGCGCGAGACTGGCGCCGTCTTGCGCAGGAAGTACGGAAACTGCATTTCGACCATGCCGCTGGCTGCCTGCAGGCGCTCCAGCATGCGCTGCGCCAGCGCGACGAAGCCGCGGCGGTCGAGCGGCGCGCGCTGCGCCTCCAGGATTTCGATGAAGCGCGACATGTGCGTGCCCTTGACGGCGGCCGGCAGCGCGACCGTCATCGCCAGCGTCGCGATGGTCGATACGATGCTCGTGCCGGATGCGACTTGCAGCGGATAGCGCACGCCGCGCACGCCAACGCCATCGATCGGCAAGTTGCGGCGATCCACTTGTGACTGGACATCGGGCAAGAGCAGGCGTTCGGGAGCATTCATGGTGTGGTTCTCCTTGGGATGGGCAGGCAATGGTGCGGCCGGCGCGCAGCTATTTCTGGGTTTTCAGATAGGCGATCAGGTCGGCGCGATCCTTGGCGTCGGGCACCGAGTAGCCCATCTTCTGGCCGGGGATGAGCTTTTCCGGATCCTTCAGCCAGGCGTCCAGCGTGGTGTCGTTCCAGATCACCGTCGAATGTTTCAGCGCCGGGCTGTAGTCGTAGTCGGCGACGCTGCCGGCCTTGCGGCCGAACACGCCCCGATGCGCCGGCCCGACCCGGTTGGCGTCGATCGAATGGCAACCGATGCAGCGTGACGAGTACAGTTCAAGTCCGCGCTGCGGATCGCCGGCCGTGGCGCTGGCGACAACTGCCGCCAGGCATAGGAAAAGCAGAGCTCTCATGATCGTCGTCTCGCAGGTCATGGTGGGATGGAAGGCATGGCGAATAGGAGCGGCGGTACGGCCGGTCAGCCTTCGCCATGCGCAAGTTCAGGCGCCGAACTGCATCGCCTTCGGCAGCGGCTGGTCCAGCACACGATTCAGGACTGCCCAGTGCGCCACTTCGTCCGCCGCCAGCCGGGCCGAGACCTGGGCCAGTCCGCGCTCCTTGAAGGACGGGATCACGCCCAGGTAGGCGTTGGTCGCGCCCAGTTCCAGCTGCTGTGCCAGTTTCAGCACGTCGGTCTGGCTCTTCAGCTGGTCGGCATGCAGCGCCTTGGCATAGGCGTCCAGCGGCTTTTCGTCGACCGGCTTGCCGCCCAGCTTGCGGATGGCATCGATCAACAGATCGCGGTGGACCTTGTGGTCGTCCTGGAACTTGACGGCGACTGCCAGCACCGATTTTTCCAGCAGGCCGCTCTTGGCACCCAGCGTATAAGCATTGATGCCTTCGTGCTCCAGGCCGAGCGCGGTATTGAGGATACCGACGTCGTTGCCCGCATCTTCCTTGCCGGCGGCGTGCGCCGCCTGGCCGCCGAGCAGCAGCAGCGCGCCGGTGGACAGCGTGCTGGCGCGCAGGAAGCGGCGGCGGGAAGGGATGCTGAGATCGAGAAGGGTTTGCATGTCTGCTCCTTGAAGGTGTCGTCGCCGCCAGCGTCTCCGTGCGGGGCGATTCGCTGCAGCGGAATGGCGCTGCCCCAGTCCTGCGGCCGCAGCACCACGGAATCCTGATCCGGGTCGGTGTGGCTGGCCGTATGTGGTGAGAATAGACAACTTTATTTAATTTGTACAGTTAAATATGTTTAAAGTATTTAATTGGCTTTTCCGGGTAAAATTCTTTAAGGTGAAGACAGGCGACCGATGCCTGGTCGACGCGATCGAAAAAGGAAGGAGCCGGTATGCTCGAAATACTTGGAGCGCGGCAAAAGGAATTGCTGAAGTTGCTGCTGAAGAACAAGGAAGGCATGACCGCCGATGCGCTTTCGGAGCAGCTCTCGATCACGCGCAACGCGGTGCGCCAGCATCTGGCCGCGCTGGAAAACGACGGCCTGCTGCAGAAGGGATCGACCCGGCCCACCGGCGGCCGGCCCGAGCAGCTGTATGTGTTGACCGAAAAAGGCCACGAGTGCTTCCCGCGCCACTATTCATGGTTTGCCCAGCTGCTGGTGGAATCGCTGCTGCAGGAGGGTGGCAGCGAGGAATTGGGCGGACGGCTGGATGCGATGGGGGCGGCGGTCGGTGCGCAGTTGCGGGCACAGCACCCGGAACTGCGCACGCACGAGGAAAAGGTCGGCAAGCTGGCCGAGATCATGGAGGAAATCGGCTACAGCGCGCGGACGCTGGCGCCGCAGGTCGGCACCGCACCCGCCATCGATGCCGACAATTGCGTATTCCACCATCTGGCGATGAAAAACCCGGACATCTGCCGGTTCGACCTCGCACTGCTCGCCAGTTTCACCGACAGCGAGGTGGATCACCAGGAATGCATGGCGAGACACGACCATGTCTGCCGCTTTCGGTTTTTGGCAAAGGCGAAGTGACAATGGACCGCTTGCCGGCAGCAGATCGGCGGAATGGGAAGGGCAGCGGGATTAGTAGCTAAGTTATTTACGGGGTAAATAACTCGTATCCTTTCTATCAATTGGCGCTATATGCTGCATCGCGGTAAAGTACGCCTGTCTCCTCCGATTCCTCCAAGAATTGGATTTAGCCCGCTACCGCAAGGTCGCGGGCTTTTTTTTCGCCACTGCCGGTGGCAGGCGCCGAATTCCCTGTTCGAACTATTTGCGGCAGAGCGCATCCCATGGCAAGCAGAGAATAGCGCTGTCGGCGCCATCCTTCCCGCATCCGTTCCAGGAGGCCCCATGCACAAAGCACCCGTACCGCCCCCGGACGACGAGCCTTACGAGGGCGATCCGGTTCCGACGGAAATTCCGCAACGCGATCCGACCCCGCACCAGGAACCGATCCCGCACCAGAATCCGAGCGGCAACCCGCTGCCTTGAGTTGCATACTTCACCATGGAAAAGCAAATGACCGGGCGCACCCTGAAAAGCGGTAGCCACATTGCCCGCATGGCGGTGGTCGAGCAGCCCGATGGCACTTATGAGGCGCAAGTCTATGTGCGCCTGACGCGCGAACCGGAATTGGCCGAAACCTACATCCCGGCCGGTATCTTCCCGACCGCCGACGAGGCCTGGGAAGGCGCCCGCCAGCGCGCCACGCGGGCGCTGAGTGAACACGAATTCTGAGAGGCGGGCTGCAGGATTTTCACTGCCAGCATGCGGCGCGCTGTATGCGCCGGCCGGACTGGTAGAATCGGCGGTCCAGCCGCAGGCTTTCGTCTGCCCGTTTTTTTCAGTTCGCGTCCACCCATGTCCGGAAATTCCATAGGCAAGCTCTTTACCGTCACCACCTTCGGCGAATCCCACGGTCCGGCCATCGGCTGCGTGGTGGATGGCTGTCCCCCCGGCATGGAATTATCGGCCGCCGACATCCAGCCCGAACTCGACCGCCGCCGCCCCGGTACCTCGCGCCATGTGACGCAGCGGCAGGAGCCGGACCGGGTGGAAATCCTGTCCGGCGTCTACGAGGGCAAAACCACCGGTACGCCGATTGCGCTCCTGATCCGCAACGAGGACCAGCGCAGCAAGGACTACGGCAACATCGCCGAGACTTTCCGCCCGGGCCATGCCGACTACACCTATTGGCAAAAGTACGGCATTCGCGATCCGCGCGGCGGCGGCCGTTCGTCGGCACGCCTGACCGCGCCGCTGGTTGGCGCCGGCGCCATCGCCCGCAAATGGCTGCGCCGGCAGTACGGCACGACCTTCAAGGGGTGCCTCAGCCAGCTGGGCGAGCTGGCCATCCCGTTCGAGGGCTGGCAGCATGTGACCGAGAATCCGTTCTTTGCCGCCAACGCCGGCATGATCGGGCAGCTGGAGCGCTACATGGATGAATTGCGGCGCGCCGGCGATTCCTGCGGCGCACGCATCGACGTGGTAGCCGAAAACGTGCCGCCCGGCTGGGGCGAACCGATCTACGACCGGCTGGATGCCGACATCGCGCACGCGATGATGGGCATCAATGCGGTCAAGGGTGTCGAAATCGGCGCCGGCTTCAGGTCGGTTGCGCAAAAGGGTTCGGAACACGGCGACGAACTGACGCCGGAGGGCTTCGCGTCCAATCATGCCGGCGGCGTGCTGGGCGGCATCTCGACCGGACAAGACATCACCGTGTCGCTGGCGATCAAGCCGACCTCCAGCATCCGCACGCCGCGCCGCTCGATCGACAAGGCGGGTGCGCCGGCCATGGTGGAAACCTTCGGCCGCCACGATCCCTGTGTCGGCATCCGCGCTACGCCGATCGCGGAGGCGGTACTGGCGCTGGTGCTGATCGACCACGCGCTGCGCCATCGCGCCCAGTGCGGCGACGTGCGGGTGGCGACGCCGGCGATCGGCCGCGCCCCCTGAGCGTCCGACGCGGCGCAGCGATCCCGGAGGAGGACGGAATGAAGCGGAGCATGACGGCGATCCTGAAGCGTGCGGCGCTGCTGGCGACAGTGCTGGCGCTGGTTTCCTGCGAAACGGTGCAGACCACGCAGGGTGGTGCGGTCGGCATCGGGCGCGAGCAGCGCATGGCGGTCTCCTCGCAGCAGATCGATCAGGCGGCGACCCAGGAATACGCGCAGGTGCTGGCGGCCGAACGCAAGAAGGGCATGTTGAACCGTGACCCGGCGCAACTGAGCCGGGTGCGCGCGGTGGCCGACCGGCTGATCGCACAGACCGGCGTCTTCCGTCCCGACGCCCGCCACTGGAACTGGGAAGTAAACGTGATCACGTCGTCCGAAATCAATGCCTGGTGCATGCCGGGCGGGAAGATCGCCGTCTATACCGGCCTGCTGGAAAAGCTGAAGTTGTCGGACGACGAACTGGCGGCGGTGATGGGCCACGAAATCGCCCACGCGCTGCGCGAACACGCGCGCGAGCGGGCGTCCGAACAAATGGTGGCCGGTAGCCTGATCTCGATCGGTTCGGCGATCCTGGGCGTCGGCGACCTCGGACAGCAGGGCGCGCAATATGCGTACATGGGGCTGGTCGGCCTGCCCAATTCGCGCGCCCATGAAACCGAGGCCGACCGCATCGGGGTCGAGTTGGCGGCGCGCGCCGGCTACGATCCGCGCGCGGCTGTGACGCTGTGGCAAAAGATGGGGCAAGCAGGCGGCAGCGAGCCGATGAAGTTCTTGTCCACCCATCCGTCGCGCGAAGACCGGATGGCCGATCTCGGCGTCTATTCGCAGCGCGTCATGCCGCTCTACGAGCAGGCGCGCAAGACGCGCTGAAACCGCCATCGCGGCAGAGGGGCAAACGCCCCTATTGCAATGCACAAATATGGCATAATCAAAATCCACCTTGAAGGCTAGGGCGCCGGCGCGCCATCGATCATGTTGAAGACCTTATACGAAAAACTCTGGGACGCCCACGTGGTGCACAGCGAGGACGACGGCACCGCGATCCTCTACATCGACCGCCATCTGTTGCACGAGGTCACCAGCCCGCAGGCGTTCGAGGGCCTGAAGCTGGCCGGCCGCAAGCCGTGGAGTCGCGCCGCCAACCTGGTGGTGGCCGACCACAACGTGCCGACCACCGACCGCGCCAACGGCATCGCGGATCCGGTCTCGCGGCTGCAGGTCGAAACCCTGGACGCCAACGCCAAGGAATACGGCCTGACCTATTTCAACATGAACGACAAGCGCCAGGGCATCGTGCACGTGATTGGGCCCGAGCAGGGCGCGACGCTGCCGGGCATGACGGTGGTGTGCGGCGATTCGCACACGTCGACGCACGGCGCCTTCGCCTGCCTGGCGCACGGTATCGGCACTTCCGAGGTCGAACACGTGCTGGCGACGCAGACACTGCTGGCCAAGAAGTCGAAGACCATGCTGGTGCAGGTCGATGGCGCGATTCCCGCGGGCGTCACCGCCAAGGACATCGTGCTGGCCGTGATCGGCAGGATCGGCACCGCCGGCGGCACCGGCTATGCGATCGAGTTCGCCGGCTCGGCGATTCGCGCGCTGTCGATGGAAGGCCGCATGACGGTATGCAACATGGCGATCGAGGCCGGCGCGCGTGCCGGCATGATCGCGGTCGACGACACCACCATCAACTACATCAAGGGCCGGCCGTTTTCGCCGGTCGGGCCGCACTGGGACCGCGCGCTGGCCTATTGGCGCACGCTGCATTCCGACCCGGGCGCGAAATTCGATCTGGTGGTGACGCTGAACGCCGCCGAGATCAAGCCGCAGGTGACCTGGGGTACGTCGCCGGAAATGGTGGTGCCGGTCGACGGCCGCGTGCCCGACCCCGACAAGGAAAAGGATGCCGTCAAGCGCGAGGGCATGGAGCGCGCGCTGAACTACATGGCGCTGAAGCCGAACACGCCGATTTCGGAAATCCGCATCGACAAGGTGTTCATCGGTTCCTGCACCAATTCGCGCATCGAGGACCTGCGCGCCGCCGCCGCCGTTGTGCGCGGCCGCCAGCGGGCGTCCAACGTCAAGCTGGCAATGGTGGTGCCGGGTTCCGGGCTGGTCAAGGAGCAGGCCGAACGGGAAGGGCTGGACAAGATCTTCCGCGATGCCGGCTTCGAATGGCGCGAGCCGGGCTGCTCGATGTGCCTGGCGATGAATGCCGACCGGCTGGAGCCGGGCGAACGCTGCGCCTCGACCTCGAACCGCAATTTCGAAGGGCGCCAGGGCGCCGGCGGCCGTACCCATCTGGTCAGTCCGGCAATGGCGGCAGCGGCCGGGATCGCCGGCCATTTCGTCGATGTGCGCGCGTTGCGCTGATCGTTCCAGAAGGAAGGGGAGAAAAAATGAAAAAACTGTTGCTGTTGACGTTTGCGATGCTGGTGCTGAATGCCTGCAACACCGTGCAGGGCATGGGCAAGGATGTGCAAAGGGCGGGTTCCGCGGTCGAAAACGCGGCCAAGAAGTAAGACACTGGCGCCGGTCCGTGCGGCCGGCGCCCAGGATGGAAAACATGGAAAAATTCACCGTACACGATGGCCTGGTGGTGCCGCTGGATCGCGCCAACGTCGATACCGACGCCATCATTCCGAAGCAATTCCTGAAGTCGATCCGGCGCAGCGGCTTCGGCCCGAATCTGTTCGACGAATGGCGCTACCTGGACCACGGCGAGCCGGGCATGGACAATGCCAAGCGCCCGCTGAACCCCGATTTCGTGCTGAACCAGGCGCGCTACCAAGGCGCATCGATCCTTTTGGCGCGCAAGAATTTCGGCTGCGGCTCGTCGCGCGAGCATGCGCCGTGGGCGCTGCAGCAATACGGCTTCCACGCGGTGATCGCGCCCAGCTTCGCCGACATCTTCTTCAACAATTGCTACAAGAACGGCTTGCTGCCGATCGTGCTGACCGAGTCGCAGGTGGACCACCTGTTCGACGAAGTCAAGGCCTTCCCTGGCTTCCGGCTGGTGATCGACCTCGAGAAACAGACGGTCGCCAGCACCAATGGCAGCCTCAGCTATATGTTCGAGATCGGCGAATTCCGCAAGTACTGCCTGCTGAACGGCCTCGACGATATCGGCCTGACGCTGCGCCAGGCGGACAAGATCCGCGCGTTCGAGGAACGCCATCTGGCGCAGTATCCTTGGTTGGCGAACACAATCTGATGCATGGTGGGACAGGGTTAGGCGTCGCGCTACTCCGTCCCCAGGCAATCCAACCCATGTCATTCCGAATTTCGCCGGAATGACGGAAAAATTTTTCGAATTCCGACCATACAAATGAAAATAGCAATCCTGCCAGGCGACGGCATCGGCCCCGAAATCATCGAGCAGGCGGTAGCCGTGCTGAATGCGCTCGGCGAAAAGTTCGAGATGGAAAGCGCGCCGGTCGGCGGCGCCGGCTATGCCGCGCACGGCCATCCGCTGCCGGAAGCGACGCTGAAGCTCGCCAAAGAAGCCGACGCGGTGCTGTTCGGCGCGGTCGGCGACTGGAAATACGACAACCTGGAACGCGCGCTGCGGCCCGAGCAGGCGATCCTCGGCCTGCGCAAGAATTTGAATCTGTTCGCCAACCTGCGCCCGGCGATCCTGTACCCGGAACTGGCCGGCGCCTCGACGCTGAAGCCGGAAGTGGTATCCGGCCTGGATATTTTGATCATCCGCGAACTGACCGGCGACATCTATTTCGGCCAGCCGCGCGGTGTAAGAGTATGTCCGGACGGCCCGTTCAAGGGCACGCGCGAAGGCTTCGACACGATGCGCTACGCCGAGCCGGAAATCCGCCGCATCGCGCACGTCGCCTTCCAGGCCGCGCAAAAGCGCGGCAAGCGCCTGACTTCGGTCGACAAGGCCAACGTGCTGGAAACCTTCCAGTTCTGGAAGGACATCGTCAGCGATGTGCACAAGGAATACCCGGACGTCGAACTCGACCACATATACGTCGACAATGCGGCGATGCAGCTGGTGCGGGCGCCGAAGAAATTCGACGTGATCGTCACCGGCAACATGTTCGGCGACATCCTGTCGGACGCGGCGGCGATGCTGACCGGTTCGATCGGCATGCTGCCGTCGGCCTCGCTCGATGCCAACAACAAGGGCCTGTATGAACCGTCGCATGGCTCGGCGCCGGACATCGCCGGCAAGGGCGTGGCCAATCCGCTGGCGACCATCCTGTCGGCGGCGATGATGCTGCGCTATTCGCTGAATAAGGCCGAGCAGGCCGACCGTGTCGAGGCGGCGGTGAAATCGGTGCTGGCGCAGGGCCTGCGTACGCCGGACATCTATGAGGAAGGCACGACCCGCGTCGGCACGCGCGACATGGGGGCTGCGGTATTGAAGGCGCTTGGCTAGAGCGCATTCGCTACCTAAGGGGGTATGCGTTTGAAAAACGCCATGTGACGCCCGGTATAGGTAGTGTGATAAGGGAGTATGTGCGCGATTCGCGTTGCGCGGCGCGGTTTTTGGATTTTCGGGTAGCGGTTCTCAATTATTGAAGGAAGCATCATGAAGCTGGTTGGTCTGGTAGGTTGGCGCGGCATGGTCGGTTCGGTGCTGATGCAGCGCATGCGGGAAGAAGGCGATTTCGCCGAAATCGAGCCGGTGTTTTTCTCGACCTCGAACGCCGGCGGCAAGGCACCGGCCGACGCCCGCAACGAAACCACGCTGCAGGACGGTAACGACGTCGAGGCGCTGAAGAAGTGCGACATCGTCATCAGCTGTCAGGGCGGCGACTACACCAGCGAGATCTTCCCGAAGCTGCGCGCCTCCGGCTGGAACGGCTACTGGATTGACGCCGCCTCGACGCTGCGCATGAAGGACGATGCCATCATCGTGCTCGATCCGGTCAACCTGAACGTGATCAAGGATGCGTTAAAGCGCGGCGTCAAGAACTACATCGGTGGCAATTGCACGGTGTCATGCATGCTGATGGGCTTGTCCGGCCTGTTCCAGCAGGATCTGGTCGAATGGATGACCTCGATGACCTACCAGGCGGCATCCGGTGGCGGCGCCCAGCACATGCGCGAACTGCTGACCCAGTTCGGCACCATCAATGCGGAAGTGAAGAGCCTCCTGGACGATCCGGCGTCGGCCATCCTCGAAATCGACCGCAAGGTACTGGCCAAGCAGCATGGCTTCTCGGCCGACGAAACCAAGCAATTCGGTGTGCCGCTGGCTGGCAACCTGATCCCGTGGATCGACAAGGATCTGGGCAACGGCGTCTCGCGCGAGGAATGGAAGGCCGGCGCCGAAACCAACAAGATCCTCGGCCGCGGCGAGGCCTTCGGCGCATCGGCGCCGGCGGCGATCGCCGTCGACGGCCTGTGCGTGCGCATCGGCGCGATGCGCTGCCACTCGCAGGCGCTGACCATCAAGCTGAGGAAGGACGTGCCGCTGGACGAAATCAGCGACATCCTGGCGTCCAGCAACCAGTGGGCCAAGGTAGTGCCGAACAACCGCGAAGCGTCGATGCGCGACCTGACCCCGGCCGCCGTCACCGGCACGCTGACGATTCCGGTCGGGCGCCTGCGCAAGATGCAGATGGGCGGCGACTACCTGTCGGCGTTCACGGTCGGCGACCAGCTGCTGTGGGGGGCGGCCGAACCGCTGCGTCGCATGCTACGCATCGTGCTGGAACACTGAGGTAGCAGCGCAAACCAGCCATCGGACGGTTTTTCGTTGCCAATTAGCAACGCAAGCTCGCCAGCCAGGCCCGTGTCGGACCGCGCTGGCGAGTTTTACATCTGTTGAGAAGATCGTTGCGCTTGCGTGGCTAAGTTCCTGATGATATTTTGAAAGTTCCTGCCACAACGATAAATAGAGGAGGCGTCGGTGCCGCCGGCATCGTCGGGAATGCCTATCTATGCCATTCAACATGCATTCAAAAAATTCCTCCCGGCGGATCGGCCGTCACCTGAAGGGACTCTCCGTCGCCGTGGCATCGGCGCTGGTGCTGATGTCCGGAGCCGACGCCGCCGGACTCGGCAAGCTGACGGTGCTTTCCGCGCTCGGCCAGCCCTTGCGCGCCGAGATCGAAGTGACCTCGGTCGGTAGCGACGAGGCGGGAACGCTGACCGCGAAACTGGCGCCGCAGGCCGCCTTCCGGCAAGCCAACATCGAATTCAATCCGGCGCTGATGTCGCTGCGCTTCGCGGTGGAGCAGCGCGGCACCGGCTCGGTCATCAAGGTCAGCTCGACGCAGCCGATGAACGAGCCGTTCATCGACATGCTGCTGGAGCTCTCCAGCAGTAACTCGCGCCTGGTGCGCGAATACACTTTTCTGCTCGATCCGGCCGACCTGCGCCTGACACAGTCGCCGCAGGTGGCGCAACCAGTCAGCGTGCCGACCCCGGCAGTGACCGCCAGAGTGCCGGCGCCGGCC
>JBAUJK010000009.1:0-7755 GCA_049683695.1 Burkholderiaceae bacterium | reverse complement strand
GCCCTGGGCGAAGGCGGGCGCGGCGGCCGCGGCGGCAAGGCCGAGCGCGAGCAGCGAGGCGATCAAAGATTTGCCGTTCATGAAGATTCCTTTCCGTTTCGATGCATCGTTGCCAGTGAACGATGGTTGATTAAACCGGAAAGCGCGGCCGTTGCCTGCTGCCGGCAGGTAAGCGGCGTTACAGGATGTTTCCATCACGGCATTTTTCCAGCATGGACGGCAAACCGCTGGAGTATGCAAAGAATTTCCTTTGCTTATGCCCGGCACAAGAGTCCACCCGTGGGAGTATATACCCAGCTCCAGACGACCCTTGCCAGGCAAGCCGATCCGCAAGGATATTTTGCTTTTTGGAAAATTCGGCTACTCTCGGATTTTCCTGTTCTGCGGAGCCTCCATGAAAAACAAGAACCGCCTGCCGTTGCTGGCCGCCTTTCTGGCCGGCGTCCTGCTTGGTCCAGCGAGCGCGCAGGAGGCGCCGAAGAAGGAAACCGTTTCGTTCGAGGCGGCGACGCTGATCGACGGCGCCACCACCGTTCGCGGCGAGTTGACGCTGCCCGCGGCCGCTGGCGGCAAGCTGCCGGCAGTGGTGGTGATCCATAGTTCCGGCGGGTTCGAGGATCGTACCCGGGCGCCGTATGTGGCGGCGCTGAACCAGGCCGGGATCGCCACGCTGGAACTGAACCTGTTCGCGCGCGGCGGCCGGCCGAAGACTTCGCAGATGAATCTGCCGCACACGTTCGGTGCGCTGCTCTACTTGGCGAACCGGCCGGAAATCGATCCGGCCCGGATCGGCGTCACCGGCTTTTCGCACGGCGGCCTGTTGTCGATGCTGGCGGCGTCGCAGCAGCTGGCGCAGCAGTATGCCGGCGACCAGCACCGCTTTGCCGCGCACCTGCCGATTTATCCGGTGTGCTGGGCGCACCTGGCGATCGCCGAGGGTAAAAACCCGGTGTACGGGCAGAGCGTCTACCAGGCGCTGACCGGCGCGCCGGTGCACATCCTCGGCGGCGAGAAGGATCTCTACGACGATCCCGACACCTGCCAAAAATTCGTCGCCGCCCTGCCCGACGCGGCGCGCCCAAGCGTCGGCCTGACCATCTACGAGGGCGCCACCCATGGCTGGGATACGCCGGAGTACCGGAACTACCACGACGGCGCCGCCTACAAGGGGCGCGGCGGCTTCATCACGCACGAACGCAACAACGCGGTGGCGCAGCAGTCGCTGGATTTCCCCCCCGGATACTTCAAGTCCGCGCTGCTCAAAAATTAAGCCGCCGGGCGCCGCTCAGTTCCGGTTCACCAGCATCCCGGCGTCGATCGCGGCGGCGCCGGCGCGCACCAGCTGGCGCGCCGCCCACTGCGCCAGCTCGTCGTCGGCCAGCTGCAGGTAGCGCCGGTTGGCTTCGCCGAACAGGCGGATGCCGGCCAGCAGGCGCGGCAGGTCGGCCAGCGGCAGCTGCTGCCGCTCCAGCAGCAGGAACTTCAGCAGCACCTTGACCGCGTTCTGCGCATTGCGCGCCGGATCGGCGGCCAGGTAGTCGATGCGCGCGAATGCGGTTGCCAGCGCCCGCCCGACGTCGGTAAACGGCGCGCCGTGGCCGGGGATCACCAGCGCGACGTCGAGGCCGGCGATCAGTTCCAGCGTCGCGCGCGTTTCGGCGAAGCCGGATTCGCCGTCCAGTTCCGGGAAGATCACGCCGAAGCCGTTTTCCCACAGCGCGTCGGCCGAGATCAGGATCCGCTCCGACCGGCAGTACAGGATCAATGAGTGCGGATCGTGCCCGGGCGCGGCCAGCGCCTGCCATTCGAGGTCGCCCAATAGCAGCGTCTCGCCGCCGGCCAGCGTGTCGTCGAAGCCAAAGCGCGCGCACTGCTGGCCGGTGGCGGTGTAGGTCAGCGCCTCCTCGTCCCAGGCCGCGACCGCCGCCGCCTCGGCCGCCGGGATCGTGGTGCGGCAGCCGTAGCGCGCCTGCAGCGCGGCATTGCCGCCGCAATGGTCGGAATGCAGGTGGGTGTTGACCAACCACTCCAGCGGCCGTCCGTCCAGGCCGTGCGCGACCAGCGCCAGCGTCTGTTCGGCATGGGTGGCGTAGCCGCTGTCGACCAGCGCGGTGCCGGCACGGCCGGTGAACAGGATATTGTTGGATGACAGCCAGCCGCGCTCGAATACGCGCATGCCGGGCGGCAGTGCAATCGCGGTACTCATTTCTTCATCTGGAACGCCAGCGAGATCCTGGCGAACTCGACCAGCAGCGCGCGCGAACCGCCGTTGAAGGTGGTGAAGGCGATGCCGGTGCGCACCACCAGCCGCGGCGGGAACACCGCCGACAGGTAGGGCACGCCGATCATCTTGGCGCTGCGCACGTCGCGCCATTCGACCTGCTTGTCGTACATCCAGGTCTGGGTGATGCCGCGCTCGTCGATGGTGACGGTCGAGCGCAGGAACCAGTAATAGCTGACGCCCAGCATCAGCGCGCCGAAACCGAGCAGCAGCTTGACCCACAGGCTGTACTGCGCCAGCGGGAAGCGCGTGACGATGCCGACGCCGTACATCACCAGCGCCAGCGTGACGGCGGTGGCGAGGAACTTGAACCAGCTGCTATAGGCGGGGCCGGTGACGGGAGTGGCGGGGCGGTAGAAGTTCGGTCGCATCGGTGTCGGCAAGGAGTGGGGAATCGGAGCGGCGGCGCCGCCAGCCTCAAGGATACCGTGTGCCGGGATCGGCGCCGGCAGCGGCGCGGCGGCGCGCGATCTCGTCCAGCAACGCCCGCCTCCAGGCGGCGTCGGCGGTGCTCCAGCGGGCAATCTCGTCCAGCGTGCGCCAGCAGCCGACGCAGCGGCCGCTGGCCGGGTCCATGCGGCAGACGCCGCAGCACGGCGACGGCGGCGCGGCGTTCATCGGCCGCCGCCGCTGCCGTCGCCCTCGGCGTCGTCGGCGTCCAGCACCAGGTAGCGTTCGATCAGCGCGAAGAAGCGGTCGTAGAATTCGCCGGCGGCGATCGTTTCGCTGCCGACCTTGACCAGCGAATCGCCGCCGCCGGCAAACGGCAGCGACACCGAGCCGATCGCGCCGACGCCGAGGCTGGCCGAGCTGTTGACCTTCTTCAGCGCATAGCGGTCCTGCAGCGCGTTGACGAATACCGTGCTGCGCCCCGGGCGGCCGGCGCTGACGTCGGCCACGCAGACGACGTTGAAGCGGATTTCGACGTGGGCGTCGGCGGCCGGCTGGAAGCTCTTGCGGCCGCGCAGTTGCTCCGGCCGGTCGCCGTCGGCCGGATCGATCATGTAGCCCTGCGACAGCAGCGCGCGCCGCGCTGCCTCGCAGGCGGCGGCGGTACCGGCGCGGTAGTCGTGCGAATAGGTGCTGCTGGAACTGAAGGTTTCGTGCTGGTAGACGCTCGGCCCCGGCGTCGAGCAGGCTGCCAGCAGCACCGCCAGTGCCGCGGCCGGCAGGCGTTTCATGCCTGCAGCGCGACGTCGGCGACCGGCGCCGACGTCATTGCCAGCAATTGCGCGGGCGTGGCCCGGAACACCGCGTGCGGATGGCCGGCGGCGGCCCAGACGTGTTCGAAGCGCAGCAGGTCCTGGTCGATCAGCATCACGGTCGGACCGGCGTGGCCGATCGGGCAGACGCCACCGATGGTGTAGCCGGTGCGCTCCTTGACGAAGGCGGCGTTGGCGCGGCCGACGGCGCCGACCAGCGCCGCCACCTTGGCTTCGTCGACGCGGTTGACGCCGGATGCGACCACCATCACGGCGGCATCGTCGGCCAGGCGCCGGAACACGATCGACTTGGCGATTTCGGCGACGCTGCAGCCGAGGCCGGCGGCCGCCTCGGCCGAGGTCTTGCCGCTTTCGGGCAGCATCACGACCGGCTGGTCGTGGCCGAGCGCGGCCAGCAGGCTGGCGACGCGGCGCGGGCTTTCAGGGAGTTCAGGGTGGGACATGGCACTCAGAACGGTTCAGGTACGGTGATCCAGCAATGTTCTCACAGGCAAGGGCAGCATGCCACGCAGGCGCGCGCCGATCGCCGCCTCGTGCCGCTGCCAGACGATGCCGGCGTACACCAGCGCGGCGCCCACCAGCGTCAGCAGGAATGGGAACAGCATGCTGTCCTTGAACAGCCCGTAGGCCAGGTGGCCGAGATAGCCGGCCACGCCGAGCCCGCCGAACACGGCAAAGACGCGCCGCCCGAGCGCGGCGCCGAGCGCGATCAGCAGCAGGTTGATGCACAGGTACAGGAAGCGCCGCCATTCACTGCCGGAATCCATCAGCGTCAGCCCGCCCCAGAACGCCAGCATGCCGAACAGGTACAGCCAGAACGCGAAATCCGGCCCGCGCGCGCTGCGCAGGTCGACCCGGAATGCCAAAAGCAGCATCAGCAGGCCGCACCACAGCGACACCAGCTTGCGCAATTCCCAGTTCCAGTCGTTGTCGGCGCCGGCCACCAGCGGCGTCAGGTCCATGCTGATGTACCACAGCGTGAACGCCACCGGCAGCACCAGGAACGGCAGCCGGGTGCGCCACAGCAGCACCGCGCCGGCGGCCAGCGTCGCCAGCTCCATCATGATCCAGCGGCCGTCGACATAAGTGTGATAGTCGCGGTAGACGCGGCCCTCGGCCCACCAGCCGAGCAGGTTCTGCAGCCCGTACACCGCCAGCGGCGTCAGCGCCACCACGAAGGCGGCGCAGATGCCGGCCGGGATCGCCAGCCGGCGCGCCAGCAGCAGCCGCATCAGCCACAGCCCGAGCGCCGCGTACAGCAGCGCCACCGCCAGCAGGCCGCCGCCGCCGAAGGCTTCCCAGCCGAGCGTCATGAACAGGCTCATCGCGCCGATCGCGATCAGTCCGCCCAGGTAGTACAGGATGTGGGCGGCGCGGAAGGCCGGCGCGGCGCTGTCCCGCTCGGACAGAAAACGCCACAGCGCGTCGGCTTGCGGCGCGCTCAGCACGCCGTGCTCGGTGGCGTCCTGCAGAAGGGCGCGGGTGATATGCATGGTGGTCCTCGGCGAAAGCAGTTTATTGATTGTTTTTGGGGCAGCCATTCGGGACGGCGCGGCGGCGGTCACGCCACGGCTGCCGGTCCCGCGCAGGCGAGAACGGCGGAGGAAAAGCCTCTTTTTATCCTGGCTCGGTTGCCATGGAGTATATGCCAAAGCCGCAGGAAAACCGGCCGGGATAGGCAGCATGCACAGGGAGTATTTTTCCGCGCAGCCCTGTCTTCAATCGGCCCGCTTCGCCGCGATCGCATTGCCGACCCGGCTGGCCGCCTTGCGCCCGAGGTGACCGGAGATGAACTGGCCGGCGCCGACCACCGCGTCGAGGTCGATGCCGGTCTCGATGCCCAGTCCCTGCATCAGGTACAGCACGTCCTCGGTGGCGACGTTGCCGGTCGCGCCCTTCGCGTACGGGCAGCCGCCCAGGCCGGCCACCGACGAATGGAAGATCGCGACGCCGACTTCCAGCGCCGCGTAGATGTTGGCGACCGCCTGGCCGTAGGTGTCGTGGAAATGGCCGGACAGCCGTTCGAGCGGGAATTCGGCCGCCGCCGCCGCCAGCACTGCCTGCGTCTTTCTCGGCGTGCCGACGCCGATGGTGTCGGCGATGTCGAGTTCGTCGCAGCCGAGGTCGCGCAGCCGCCGCACCACGTCGGCCACCGCGGAGGTCGGCACTTCGCCCTGGTACGGGCAGCCGAGCGCGCAGCTGATGCTGCCGCGCAGTCGCAGGCCGTGCTGTTTGGCCGCCTGCGCCACCGGGCGGAAGCGTTCGACCGATTCGGCGATCGAGCAGTTGATGTTCTTTTGCGAAAACGCTTCCGACGCGGCGCCGAAGATCACCACTTCATCGGCGCCGGCCGCCAGCGCCGCCTCGAAGCCCTTCATGTTCGGCGCCAGCGCCGAATACACGGTGCCGGGGCGGCGCGCGATCCCGGCCATCACCTCGGCCGAAGTCGCCATCTGCGGCACCCATTTCGGCGACACGAACGACGCCGCCTCGATGTTGGCGAAGCCGGCTTGCGTCAGCCGGTCCACCAGCTCGATCTTGACGGCGGCCGGAATGGTTTCCTTTTCGTTCTGCAGGCCGTCGCGCGGCCCGACCTCGACGATCTTCACCTTGGCGGGCAAGTCCATGTCAGTATCCTCTGCTGCGGTCGATGACGCCGGCGATCGGCTGGCCCTGCTGCAGCGCGGCGATCTTCTTGGCGATCTGGCGCACGCTGGCGGCGCGCAGCGTCAGCGCCGACACGTGCGGCGTGATGGTGATGTTGGGTTCGGTCCAGAACGGGTGTTCCGGCGGCAGCGGCTCGTGCGCGAACACGTCCAGCGTGGCGCCGGCGATGTGGCCGAGCTGCACCAACTCCAGCAGGTCGCCCTCGACTACGTGGGCGCCGCGCGCGACGTTGATCAGGTAGCTGCCCTGCGCCAGCTTGCCGAGGCTGTCGCGATTCAGGATGCCGGTCGTTTCCGGCGTCAGCGGCAGCACGCAGACCAGCGCCTTGGAGGCGCGCAGCACCGCGTCCAGGCCGTCGGCGCCGACATGGCAGGTGACGCCCGGCAAATCCTTTTGCGTGCGGCTCCAGCCGACCAGCGGAAAATTGAAATGCGCCAGCGCCGCGGCGATGCGCTGGCCGAGCACGCCGAGGCCGAGGATGCCGACCGTGAAGTCGGCCTTGCTGTACGGCTTCATGAACTTCCATTCGCCGCGCTCTTCCTGCAGCGCGAACTGGTCGAAGCGGCGGAAATAGCGCAGCACCGAGTAGGTCACGTATTCCGCCATCTGCAGCGCCATGCCGGCATCGTCCAGCCGCACGATCGGCACGGCCGGCAGCGCGTCGCCGTATTGCAGCAGCGCATCGACGCCGGCGCCAAGGTTGAACACCGCCTTCAGGCCGGTGCGTCCCTGCAGCATTTCCAGCGGCGGCTTCCACACCACCGCGTAATCGGCCGGATCGTGGTCGCCTTCCTCCCAGACGCGGATGTGGGCGCGCGGCAGGGCTGCGGCGAGTTCCTCCAGCCACGGCTCGGGATTGGCGCCGGGTGCGCAAAACAGTATCTGCATCGACATCTCTCCTGTGCTCTCCTGCAGGTCCGACGCGCCGGGCGCGCGGACTGGGAACCGGTCCCGGCAGACTCTCAGTCCGCCTTGAACGACAACAATTGTGCGCCTTCCGCCACCTGGTCGCCGACCGCGTACAGCAGTTCCTCGACGCAGCCGTCGGCCGGCGCCGAAATCGTGTGCTCCATCTTCATCGCTTCCATGATCAACAGCGGCGTGCCCTTGTCGACCCTGGCGCCGGCGCTTGCCAGCAGCGCGACGATCTTGCCCGGCATCGGCGCCGTCAGCCGGCCGCCTTCGGCCTCGGCGGCACCGGCGTGCGCCAGCGGCTCGCGGTAGTCGAGCACCTGGTGGGCGCCGCCGTAAAACACGTGGAACTGCTCGTCGCCGCCGGCGGCCGCAGCCGGCGTCCGCACCACGGTGCCGGCCACCACGGCGTCGCCCAGCCGCAACTGGTAGTCGTCATTGGCGCGCCGCAGCAGCGTCAGCATGGTCTGCTGTGCGTTGTGCTGCAGCAGCCAGCCGCCGGCGCGATACTCGACCGTCAGCGCGCGGGCGCCGCCGGCGTCGGCGAATTCCAGCGGGCGCGACAACGTGCCGTTCAGGCGCCAGCCGCCGGTATCGCTCCACGGGTCGTGTGCGCCGCCCGGCGGCTGCTCGCCGGCCAGCAGCGCCGCTGCCGCCAGCGCCAGCACCGGC
>JBAUJK010000008.1:0-3454 GCA_049683695.1 Burkholderiaceae bacterium | reverse complement strand
GGCCGACACGGTCGCGCCGTCGGCCTTGGCTGCGATCGCGGCACGCAGCGCGCGCGCCTGTTCCAGCAGCGCCGGCTGCTCCGGCTGCGCCGGCAACAGCTGCAGCAGCGCCGCCGACTGCGTCGCGAATTCCAGCTGTTCTTCGTATTCCGACTGGTCCAGCACCTGGCCGCCGCGCACGAAGCCGGGGTAATCGACGCCGATGTAATCGAGCATGTGCACCACGGTTTGCGCCTTGTCGTCGCCGGGCGCGGCGTCGGCGCGGGTGAGCGCCGCCAGCGCCAGCACTGCCAGTAGCCATTGCAGCAACCGCAGGGGGCGAAACGGCGTGGAGCGGAATCGTTCGCGCATAAGGAGAAGCACTAACAATAATGATTCGCATTCTCGCATGCGCCAGTATCCGTTATCAACGGTATTTCGCTGCCGCGGAAAGCGCTTGCAGGCAGCCGGCGCATACTTTAATATAAATGATAATCATTATCATTTGTCGGTGAGGAAAGCGTCCGCCGGCCGAGCGCCGGGCACAGGATCAGCCTTGTGCTGCGGATTCCGTCGGCGCGCCGCCCATCCCGCCCGCATCCTTCGCCACGCGAACAAGGAGAGACTGATGCCCTACGATGCGAACGATCCGCTGTTTCCGGAACAGATGACGGCTGCCGCCAGCCGGCCGGAATTGCTGGTGTCGGCGGTACTGCACCTGATGTCGCACTACACCGTGCGCCGCGAGGATGGCGGCTGCATCAAGCTGGCTGCGGTGATCGAGCGCCACCTGAAGGCGCTGGCCAGCCAGCCGGAACTGGCGCCGGTGCTGCGCGCGACCTGCCAGCAACTGGCCGAGCAATGGGAAGAAGTGGTCGAGCGATCGCTGCCGCGGCCGCGCGTGGCGCGTCCGCTGGCGCGCTGGATCGGCGCCGTGGGCGCCGGCCAGGTCTGATCAAAACTGAAAATACCGGGAGTATGGCGAATTTTTCGCAGATGGCGGGTGTGTCATCTGCGGATTGAAAAATACTAACGCCAGTATAGATGACTGTGCGGTCCGATGGCAGCGCCTGCCGGTCCGTGCAGGTAGGCATGCCGGCGAGTCTGCAAGACGTTGCGATCGGCCTGTCGGCACCGGACGCGCCTTTCCGACTCGCCCGCGCGTGCCGGACAAAGGATGGTCCGATGCCGCTTGGAGCGGAAGGCGAGGGAAGATCCGCTGCCCGCGCCGCTCAGTGGCGGCGGCGTACCGGCGGCCGGCCCGGTCCGCGCTGTTCCAGATGGCGGAAGGTGATGCGGCCCTTGGTGAAATCGTAGGGCGACAGCTGCACCGACACCTTGTCGCCGGCTAGGATGCGGATATGGTTTTGCCGCATCTTGCCGGAAGTGTAGGCAATCAGCTGGTGGCCGTTTTCCAGCCCCACGCGGAAGCGGGAATCCGGCAGGACTTCGGTGACGAGTCCCATCATTTCTAGCAAGTCTTCTTTGGCCATAGGAATCCAATCAATAAAAAAGTTGCGCCGGTTGCCGGCGGAAATGATTTCGCGCATGACCGGCATGGCATTGCCACAGCCATGACCGACATCGAGAAACGAGGAATGCGAAGGCGCCCGGGCGCTTATGCGTGACCGCAGGCGGAGGGGTGAAAGCAAAGTGGAAGGCAAGCTTCCAGTGCCGGAAGAGCAAGTCCCGGCGGACGGCGGACTATAGCATGCGCATCCGCCCGGGGTCGGCCAGCCGCGTTTACGGCGCGGGGAAAGGGCAGCGGACTACCGCGGGCCGCATCAATGGAAGCTGTGCGCCTCGATCTGCAGCGGCGAGCCCGGGACGCGGGCAGCGATCAGGCGCCGGGCGACGCCGCGGATCTTCGCCTCGTTGACCTGGAAGATTTCCAGCGGCCCGAAGCCGCCGACCTGCTGCCGCGACAGCGATTCCAGCGCTTCCCTGGAAATGATGCAGTCGTGCCGGGTGAAGTCGGCCGTGGTGACGCTGAAGGCGACGCCGCCGTCGACCAGGGTCGGCTGGTGGCCGGTGCGGGTGAGATCGGTTGCTTGAGTCATGTGAATCTCCTGAAAGAGCGCGATGTCCGAACACGTATCCGGGAGGATACCGCGTGGCTCGCACGGACATCGAAAATGCGGCGGCGCGTGAACAGGCACGCCGCGCGCGAAACCTTCCTTGCACACTGGGCCACATGCAAGACTGGGCCAAAGAAAAGGGGAAGGGAAGGGGAAACAGCAAGGTCAGTGCAGTAGGCACTGGTCTTTTCCGCATTGGGTCGACTGCGCAACGGCTTTCGTGCCGGCCGCTTTTTTGGCGCGGATATCAATTGGACACCAGGAAAGTCGATGCGTTCAATGACCGATCGGGTACCGCCCCGGTGTTGCAAGTCTTGTATTCCGCAGTCGAGTGGCCATGTACCTCGCATCGACCGGATTTTTCGGCCCCTTGGCAAGCTGGCAATTCATCATGAAGGGAGCGAGATGAGGGTAAATCGGGCATTTCTGCGGCCCATGGGAAAAGCGATGCGGCACATTCGGACCTCCAGCCGCGCGGCCGCAAGCGCGGCCTTCCGGCAGGCGCTGGAGGCAATCGAGCAGCCGGCCTCCCGCGAGGATGCGCGCGCCGATTCTGCATCCGCCCGGCCGCAAGCGCCGGCTGGCGCGTTCGTGTCCGGCACGTTCGCCAACTCCGCCGGACGGCGCGCGTACAAGCTCTATGTTCCGCCCGGCCACCAGGATGAGGCGCTGCCGCTGGTGGTGATGCTGCACGGTTGCCGTCAGGATGCCGACGATTTCGCCGCCGGCACCGGCATGAACCAGTTGGCAGAAAGCATGCGCTGCCTCGTCCTCTATCCGCAGCAGGAACGCGGCGCCAACGGCGCGAATTGCTGGAACTGGTTCGGCGCTACGCACCAGGCTGGCACCGGTGGCGAACCGGCGATCCTGGCCGGCATGACGCGCCAGATACTGCGCGATTATGGCGCCGACCCGGACCGCGTGTATGTCGCCGGCCTGTCCGCCGGCGGCGCGATGGCGGCGATCCTGGCAGCGGAATTTCCCGACCTGTACGCGGCGGTCGGTATCCATTCCGGCCTGCCGGCCGGCGCCGCGCACGATGCAGCGTCCGCTTTCGCCATCATGAAGAATGCGGGCAAGGCCGGCGCGCTACCACCCTACCGCCGCAGCGTGCCGGCGATCGTGTTCCACGGCGACCGCGACCGGACCGTGGTGCCCGCCAACGGGCGGGCGGCGCTGGCGCAAAGCATGGCGCTGCAGGCCGATGCCGACGGCGCGTTGCGCTGGCCGGGCGAGGTCGAGACGGTGGCCGGCATCAGCGGTAGCGGCCGCGGCTATACCCGCAGGATTTACCGCGGCGGCGACGGGCAGGCGATGGCGGAACACTGGCAGGTGCATGGCGCCGGCCATGCATGGAGCGGCGGCCGGCGAGCTGGCAAATTCACCGATCCAAAGGG
>JBAUJK010000007.1:0-2882 GCA_049683695.1 Burkholderiaceae bacterium | reverse complement strand
GCGCAATCAGCGCATTGGCGGCATCCAGGATGTGGCCGTGCGAGCGGTAGTTCTGCTCCAGCTTGATCAGGTTTTCGACGCGGAATTCGCGCTCGAAGGCGGCCATGTTGCCGACGTTGGCGCCGCGAAACGCATAGATGCTCTGGTCGTCGTCGCCGACCGCGAACACCGCGCCCTGCATGTCGCCGTGGCCGGCAAGCAGCTTCAGCCATTTGTACTGCAGGTCGTTAGTATCCTGGAATTCGTCGACCAGAATGTGGCGGAAGCGCGATTGGTAGTGCTGGCGCAGCGGCTGGTTGCGCAGCAGCAGCTCGTAGCTGCGCAGCAGCAGCTCGGCGAAATCGACCACGCCTTCGCGCTGACATTGCTGGTCATACAGTTCGTACAGTTCGACGAAGCGGCGGTTGTAGTCGTCGTTGGCCTCGACCTGATGCGCGCGCAAGCCCTGCTCCTTGGCACCGTTGATGAAGTACATTAGGTTGCGCGGCGGATATTTCTCGTCGTCGACGTTGTGCGCCTTCAAAAGCCGCTTGATGAACGACAGCTGGTCCTGCGTATCGAGGATCTGGAAGGTCTGCGGCAGCCCGGCATCCCGATGATGGGCGCGCAGCAGGCGGTTGCACAGCCCGTGGAAAGTGCCGATCCACATGCCGCGCGTATTGATCGGCAACAGCGCCGACAGCCGCGCCAGCATTTCCTTGGCTGCCTTGTTGGTGAACGTGACGGCCAGCACGCCGGCTGGCGACACCTGGCCGGTCTGGATCAACCAGGCGATGCGGGTGGTCAGCACGCGGGTCTTGCCGGAGCCGGCGCCGGCCAGGATCAGCGCCGCCTGCGGCGGCAGCGTGACGGCGGCGAGTTGTTCGGGATTCAGGTTGCGCAGGAGGTTTTGCATCGCCGAATTATAAGCCCCACCCTCGGCGCCGAGCGGCCGCATGACGGTTGGCTCGGCGTAACAATGGTTTTCATTTTTATATCGCTTCGCCCATGCCGAATGGGTAGAATAAATTCAAGAACGGCCTGCCGGCCGCGTGTGTCCTGGACACGCGGGCGCTCCGCCAGGCGCGCGACATGGGCCCGCGACCAGGCCCACCATGCAGGCAACGCGCAGAAGGCGGCCGATGCAAGTTGATCCCTTATTCAGTCCGTTCCAATTCGGCGGCGCGCCGGCCATCGGGGATCGCCATGTTGGCTACCCTTGACCATCAACTGTCGACGATGGCGCGTCCGCGGCTGGCGGCGCTGTTGCTGCTGCTGATCGCGGTCATCGGCGCCCTCGATTACTTGACCGGTTTCCGGCTGTCGTTCGCGATCTTCTATTTCGCACCGATCGCGGTCGCCACCTGGTACGTCGGCGAACGCGCCGGTGCGCTGACCGCCTTCCTGTCGTTCTTCCTGTCGGCCAGCGCCGGGCTGATCAACGCCAGCGGCATCACCGACATGCAGCTGATCGTGCTGTGGAACGCGCTGACACCGCTGTTGCTGTTCCTGGTGATCGTCGCGCTGCTGCACAAGCTGAAAATGCGACTGCAGCAGGAACAGCGGCTGGCGCGCACCGACCACCTGACCGGCTGTCTGAACGCCCACGCATTCATGCCGCTGTTGCAATACCACTTCGACCTGGCCGCGCGCGATGGCCAGCCGGTCACGCTGGCCTATATCGACCTCGACGATTTCAAGTCGATCAACGATACCCATGGCCACGACGAAGGCGACCGCGTGCTGAAGCTGGTGGCGCGCGTCTGGCTGGAATCCTGCCGGCGCACCGACCTGGTGGCGCGGCTGGGCGGCGACGAATTCTGCGTGCTTCTGCCGAATACCGACCAGAGCGGCGCCGCCAGCATCATCGCCAAGGCGCGCAACGCGCTGCTGGCGGCGTTCCGGTCGGAACACATGAACGTCACCTGCAGCATCGGCGCCGTCACCTTCCCCGGCGAAACGCTCGATACCCGGCGCGCGATCAAGGCCGCCGACATGCTGATGTACCGCGCCAAGAACCAAGGCAAGAACAGCACGGTGTTTTCACTGTTCGTTCCCGGCCAGGACGGCGACGACCCCTCGGCCGCAAGCGCATATCCGCGCCGCGGCCAGCCGCAGATCAGCGATCCGTGACGCCGACACTGTAGTAAAAACGCGATGGCATCATATACTCCCATCGTTGCCATCCTATCGCGGGCGAAATTCCTCCGGATTTAGAGCATACTCCCTTAGGAACCCGTGTCCCCCAGCTAGTCCTGGCGCCCTCTGACGCCGCCGCTTGCGCGGCCGGCGCGAATCGGGACAATGGCGTTTTCCGTTCGTGCTGACCGCTGTCGATGCGCCCACCCTTCCGCCTTCCGCGCGCCTTGCCGCGCCACGCACTGTCCGCCCTGCTGGCGATCGCGCTGTTCGCCGCCTGCCAGCATGCGCCGCCAGCGGCCGAGAACGACGCACCCGCCTGCAGCCACGAGTCGCAGGCGCAACTGCAGCCGCTGCTGCAGTTGATCGCCGCGCGGCTGGTGGTGGCGCCGCAAGTGGCGCAAAGCAAATGGAATTCCGGCGCGCCGATCGACGATCCGGTGCGCGAGCGGCTGATCCTGGACGACGTGGCGCGCCAGGCACGGGCGGCCGGGCTGGAGCCGGACGTGGTGACGGTTTTTTTCCAGGCCCAGTTCGACGCCGGCAAGCATTGGCAGCTCCGGCTGCACCGGCAGTGGCGCGCGGCGCAGCAGCCGCCGTTTGCCGCCACGCCGGACCTGGGACGCGACGTGCGGCCGGTACTGGACCGGCTGACGCCGCAACTGATCGCCACCCTGCGCGCCGCGCAACCGGTGCTGCGTCAGCCGGGTTGCCGCGCCCGCCTGCAACGGGCCGCCGCGCAGCCGCCCGCCGCTGTCGACACC
>JBAUJK010000006.1:0-6233 GCA_049683695.1 Burkholderiaceae bacterium | reverse complement strand
CGCTGCGCGTGCGCGAGACCGAAGCACAAACGACGCTGTCGCCGCGCCAGCGGCGGCGCAACATCCGCGGCGCCTTCACGCTGGACCCGGCTGCGGCCGCCGCCCGCCTGCGCGACCGCCATGTCGGCATCGTCGACGATGTCATCACCACCGGCGCCACCGCCGGCGAACTGGCGGCGACGCTGAAGCGCTTCGGCGCAGCGCGCGTGACCAATCTGGTGTTCGCGCGCACGCCGCCGCACTGACAGGAGAATCGCTTGTTTCACGTCGTTCTGGTCGAACCGAAGATCGCTCCCAACACCGGCAACATCATCCGCCTGTGCGCCAACGCCGGCGCGCAACTGCACTTGGTCGAGCCGCTCGGCTTCGCGCTGGACGATGCGCGCATGCGCCGCGCCGGACTCGACTACCACGAATTCGCCAACATGCGCGTGCACCGCGACTGGCCCGCCTTCCTGCAGGCGCAGGCGCCCGATCCGCGCCGCATGTTCGCGCTGACCACGCACGGCTCGTCGGTGTTCAGCACGCTGGTCTTCGAGCCGGGCGACGTGTTCGTGTTCGGCTCCGAGACCAGCGGCCTGGCGCCGGCGCTGCGCGATTCGTTCGCACCGGAACGTCGCATCCGGCTGCCGATGCGGCCCGACAACCGCAGCCTGAATCTGTCGAACGCGGTGGCGGTGGTGGTGTACGAGGCGTGGCGCCAGAACGGCTATGCCGGCGGCGGCTAGCCGGCGCATTGCTATAATCGCCACGTCCTCATCGTCCCGCCGCCTTCTCCATGCCGCGCGCCTCGTTCCGCACTGTCCTCGCCTGGATCACCGCGTTCAGCCTGCTGCTGAGCGGGATGCCGTCGCTGGCGCGGGCACTGCCGTCGATGCCGGAAATGGCGATTTGCAGTACCGGGGCGGCCAGCGCCGACGGCAAGACGCCGCAGGCAATGGCGGCGCATTGCCTGGTCTGCTGCAGCGCCGGCCAGCCTTCGGCGCTGCCGGCCGCGGCGCTGCCTGCGCCGCTGCGTTTGACTGCGGTTCGCGCGGGGACACCATCGGCACCACCGCCGATCGCCGCGACCTCCCTGTTCCATCAGCCGCTGCCGCGCGCGCCGCCGCGCGCCTGACGCCGCCGGCATCAGCCGGCATTCCCATTTCCGGCTCGGCCGCTCGCTGGCGCGCCGGCCCTCGTTCATTTCACATGACAAGGATCATCATGCAATTGCGCACCCTGATTCCGGCGCTGGCCCTGGCCGCCAGCGCCTTTTCCGCCGCTGCCCACGACTACCAGGCCGGCGACATTCGCATCGGCCATCCATACGCGCGCGCCACCATGCCGGGCCAGCCGTCGGGCGCGGTCTACATGGCGCTGGAAAACCACGGCAAGAGCGCCGACAAGCTGGTCGAGGCCGCCACGCCGGTCGCCAAGAAGACGGAAATCCACACGATGTCGATGGACGGCAACGTGATGAAGATGCGGCAGGTGGATGGCATCGAGCTGGCGCCGGCGGCGACCGTCGCCATGAAGCCGGGCGACGGCTACCACGTGATGCTGCTCGGCCTGCAGCAGCAGCTGAAGGCCGGCGACAAGCTGCCGCTGACGCTGACCTTCGAGAAAGCCGGCAAGGTGGACGTATCGGTGGTGGTACAGGACGTCGGCAAGGCACCGATGGCGGGGCGCGATCAGCACCGGCATTGACGCATCGAGCCGGCTGGCGGGCGCGGCGGCGCCCGCCGGCTGCAGCGCTTCTCCGGATTTTTCTCCGGCTTTCCTCTCAGGCTTTTTCCATTCGCAGCACCGCGCGCACTTCGCCGGTGTGCAGTCCCATGAAGTTGTCGAGCTGCGGCCGCAGCCACGGCGCCAGCGGCGAAGCGGCCGCATCGGCGACCAGCCCCAGTTGCTGCAGCACCGCCACCGCCGCCGTGTACAGCGCGCGCATATTACCGTCGGCGATCTTGATCGCGATGCCGAGGCCGGCCGAGCGCACGCCGATCACCTGCACGCCGTCGGCGCCGATCTTGGCGACCCAGTCGCCGGGCGCAGTCTGCATGAAGGCGAGGTCGTTGCGGCCGGTGCCGGACACCAGTTCGGGATGCGCGGTCATCGCACCATACAGTTGGCCGAGCGCGTCGCCGTATTCGTCATCCGACCGTCCCTGCGCCAGCCGCGCATAGGCCAGCGCCAGCCGCGACAGCGGCATCGCGTAGTTCGGCGCCGAGCAACCGTCAGTGCCCATCTTCAACGCGCCTTCGGCCATGCCGGCGAAATGGGCGACCGCGCGTCGCACTTCCTGTTGCAGTGGATGCGCGGGATCGAGATAGCTGTCCAGCGGCTGACCGTGCTGCACGCAATACGCGAGAAAGCCGGCATGCTTGCCGCTGCAATTGTTGTGCAGCTGGTTGAAGTGCGCGTCGGCCGGCACGCGGTCGCCGGCAGCGTAGCGCATCGGAATGTGACAGCCGCAGCGCAGGTGGTGCTCGTCGCAGCCGGCCTTGTGCAGCATGTCCTGCACGCGCTCGGTATGCATCGCTTCGCCGGAATGGCTGGCGCACAGCAGCGCGAGGTCGGCTTCGCCGTAACCGAAGCGCTCCGGGCCGCCGGCACGCATGAACGGCGCGGCCTGGAATGGCTTGATGGTGGAGCGGGTGAAGGTGAGGAAATCCGGATCGCCCGCGCGGTACAGCAGCCGGCCGGAGGTATCGACCACCGCGACCGAACCGAAGTGGGTGCATTCGACGTCGTTGCCGCGCGTGACTTCGACCAGCAAGGCATGTTTCATCGGGTGTCCTTTCTCCGTTTGGATCGCGCCGGCCGGCGCGGATGTTCCGGTCGACGCACATACTCCCCGAGGAGACCAACTATACCGGGCGTCCTCCGGTCGTATTTTCCTTATACTCCCACACCTGCCGCAGCGCCGTGGGCCCGCGCCTTTTGCAGCAGCCGGGTGGTCGAGCGGTCGTGCTCGAAGGCGATCGCCTCGACCCGGCCGCCGTAGGCCAGCACTGCCTGCCCTTCGGGAATCGCCGTCATGTCGTAGTCGCCGCCCTTGACGTAGATCGCCGGGCGCGCCTCCAGCACCACCTGCAGCGCATTGTCTTCGTCGAACGGCACCACCAGGTCGACCGCGGCCAGCGCCGCCAATACCGCCATGCGGTCGGCGCAACTGTTCAGCGGCCGGTCGTCGCCCTTGCCGAGGCGCTTGACCGAGGCGTCGGTATTGACCGCCACCACCAGCGAGCCGCCCAGCGCGCGCGCCTGCGCCAGATAGGTGACGTGACCGCGATGCAGCAGGTCGAAGACGCCGTTGGTCAGCACCACCGGCTGCGGCAGCGCGGCGACGCGCGCGGCAAGATTGGCACGCTCGCAGATTTTCTGTTCGAAGGAAGGCATGGCGGAAAGAAAAAAGCCGCAAGGATGTCTTGCGGCTTTCGATTATACGGCGTCGGCTCAGGCTGCCTGCAGTGCCAGCCGAGCGGTGATTTCCTTGCGATAGCGGTTCAGTTCCTGCACCGTCTCGATGCTGCGCTCGAACAACAGCGACGTGTTGTGCAGGATGCGGTCGACCACTTTCTTTTCCCATTCGCCGTCGAACTTGATCTGGTGATCGAGCCAGGCTTCCAGCCATTGCGGATCGGGCAGGCGCGACTGCACGGTGTCGTTCGGAAACAGCTTCTGGTTGACGTGCAGGTTGGTCGGGTGCAGCGGCTTTTCGGTGCGCCGCGCCGATGCCATCAGCACACCGATCTTGGCGAACGCCGCGCGCGCGCTGTCGCCGACTTCATTGAGCGCCTTCTTCATGTAGCGCAGGTAGGCGCCGCCATGGCGTGCCTCGTCCTGGCTGATGACCTTGTAGATCTGCTTGATCACCGGCTCGGTGTGCCAGTCGGCGGCACAGCGGTACCAGTGGTTCAGGCGGATTTCGCCGCAGAAGTGCAGCATCAGCGTTTCCAGCCGCGGCGCCGGGTCGAATTCGAAGCGGACGTTGTCCAGCTCGGCCTCGGTCGGGACCAGTTCCGGACGGAAGCGGCGCAGATATTCCATCAGCACCAGCGAATGCTTCTGTTCTTCGAAAAACCAGACCGACATGAATGCGCAGAAATCGCTGTCGTCGCGGTTGTCGCGCAGGAACATCTCGGTCGCCGGCAGCGCCGACCACTCGGTGATCGCATTCATGCGGATGGTCTGCGCCTGCTCGTCGGTCAGCTTGGAAGCATCGAACTGATCCCATGGAATGTCCTTTTCCATGTTCCAGCGCACCTGCTCCAGGGATTTAAACAGTTCTGGGTACAGCATATATCGGCCTTCATTGGTGGGTTAAGTGTTTGATTTTACCAAGAAAACCGCGAGAAACGCAGGATCGCGCCACGGCCGTTGCGGCGCCGCCACCGGCGCCGTCCGCGGCACGGATTTTCTGCACAGCAATGATGCGGCGGCGCGTGGTCGCGGCTTCAGCCGGGCTTGCGCCGGCTCGCGGCCTTGGTGCCGGTCTTCGGCTTGGCGGCGGCCTTCGGTTTCGCGCTCTTCTTGGCACCGGCCGGCGCGGCGGCAGGCACGCCGGTTGCCAGCGCTTGATCGACTGCATGCTGGAATTGCTCCTGCACCAGATTCCACCACGCTGCCGGATTGGCCGGTGCGGCGCCGAAGTCTGGCAAGCCGGGCAGTGCTGTTGGCATCTGCGCCGGCGCGGGTGCAGGCGCCGGTTCCGGCGCTGCCGCGGCAGCCTGCGCAGCAGCCTGTGCGGCTTCCGAGCGCGGGAATTCGAACGTGTGCTTGTCGGTGGCCGGCGGCGCGAACGGCGATTCGAACGGTGGCGGCTGGTCCTCCGGCGGCGCGCTGCCGGCGGTCGTCCCCATCGCGCTGCCGATCGACTGCAGCGCCGAGAGCGTGCCGCTTTGCACTTCCAGCGCCTGGATCGTGCCGCGCAGCATGTTCATGTTCAGCGTCAGCCAGGATTCGACCGTCTTCAGATCGGCGATCTTCTTGTTGATCTCCTCCACCGACAGCGACGGTGCCGCCATGCCGGGCACGCCCATGCTGCCCCACAGTCTCTTCACCAGCTCCAGCGAGTCGCTCATCGCGCCGAGCGGGTTCAGGGCCGACGATTCGGATTTTTCCATGGCGCTCCTCCGTGAATGAATTCAGCCTAGCAGATAAAGCGCGCCACCCCAAGCCGGCACGCGCTCAGAATTGCGGCGGCCGCCGCTGCCGCAGCGAAGCGATGCCTTCGCGCACATCAGGACCGGCGAAGCCCATGAATTCCAGCGCCAGCGACGTGTCGAAAGTCGGCCCAGCCATGCGCAGCCAGTTGTTCAGCGCATACTTGGTCCAGCGGATCGCGCTTTGCGAGCCGGCCGCCAGCCGCCGCGCGACCTCGAACGCGCGCTCGCGCAACTCGTCCTCGTCACAGCACAGCGACACCAGGCCGATCCGTTCGGCTTCCTCGCCGCTGACCGTCTCGCACAGCAGCAGGTAGTACTTGGCCTTGGCCATGCCGCACAGCAAGGGCCAGACGATCGCCGCATGATCGCCGGCGGCCACGCCCAGCCGGGTGTGGCCGTCGATGATGCGTGCGGTGCGGGCGGCGATCGAGATGTCGGCCAGCAGGCCCGCCACCAGCCCGGCACCGACCGCCGGCCCGTGCATCGCCGACACGATCGGCTTGCTGCAGTTGATGATGTTGTAGACCAGGTCCTTCGCTTCCTTCCAGACCCGGCTGCGCACTTCGAAATCGTCGGCCATGTCCTGCACCAGGCCGAGGTCGCCGCCGGCCGAAAAGCCCTTGCCTTCGCCGCGGATGATCGCCACCCGTACCTGCGGGTCGTCGTCGATGCTGCGCCAGATCTCGGCCAGCTCGCGGTGCATCAGATGGTCGGCGGTGGCCAGCTTGCCATTGGCCGACTGTGCCGCGCCCATCACGATTTCCAGGATGCCGCCTTCGTGATGCGTCAGCTGCAGCGCGCTGTATTGCCGGTATCGTTCCATGCCGGTCCTTTCTCATTAAATGGTCTGCCTGCCATTCTACCGGCGGCCCCGGTTTACAATGAAGCCGGGCGCATGCCGCGCCGCTCCTGGCTTTCCCATCCGCCGCCGATGACCGCCCCGCCGCCGCTCCCCATGCTAGTCCTCCCTGCGCCGAACCGGTGGCGCTGGATCGTCATGCTGGCGCTGGCAGTGCTACTGCATCTACTGGCAATCGGCTGGGGCAGCGGCCAGCTGCGGCTGGCGGTGCCGCACGCGGCACC
>JBAUJK010000005.1:0-4733 GCA_049683695.1 Burkholderiaceae bacterium | reverse complement strand
GCGGCGGGCCGGGCGCCTTCAGCAGACGGCGCGCCAGGTGCGGCGCCAATTGCGGGCCGCGCAACGCGGGGGCGGCGCCAGTATCGAAGTCGGCGCGCGAGGTCAGCCGCCCCAGCGTCAGCTCGGTGATGCCGTCCAGCCCCGCACATTCGGCATCGGCGCGCTGCTCCTTCAGGATCGCGCAGGCGCGTTCGGCGACGCGCGCCGGCCGTGCATTCGGCGCCCGTACCAGCGCCACCGCGATCGCCGCCTCGCGCCGGTTCAGCCCGCTCGGATGCTTGCGGAACAGCACCTGCGACAGCGCGTGCACGCCAACCAGCTCGCCGCGAAAGCCGACCAGGTTCAGATATGCTTCCAGGATCTGGTCCTTGCGCCAGCCGCGCTCCAGCTCGCGCGCGACCATCGCCTGCGTCAGCTTTTGCGCGATGCTGCGCGGCGCCGCCCGCCGCCGCAGGTCTTCGTCCAGCAGGCCGGCCAGCTGCATCGTCAGCGTCGAAGCGCCGCGCGTGCGCTGGTGCCACAGGTTGCCCCAGGCGGCGGCCGCCACCGCGCTCCAGTCGACGCCGCTGTGCTGGTAGAAACGGCGGTCTTCCGATAGCACCAGTGCGTTGCGCAGCGCCGGCGACACGTCTTCCAGCGCCACCCATGGCAGGCGCCGTTCCCGCAGGTTGACGCGCAACTGCTGGATCGGCTCGCCGTGCCGGTCCAGCAGCGTCGCCTCCGACGACAGGAAGGCAACGCGCACTTCGGCGAAGCTCGGCAGCGCCGCCGCACCGGCGCCGCCGGCACCCAACAACAGCGCCACCAGTAGCACCCGCGCCAGCAGCGCCGCTGGCCGCCTCGTCACTGCTTCACCGCCAGCACCGGATTCGGCAGTTCGCCGAACATTTCCGGCGCGTACAGCGCCTCGACCCGGGTCGGCGGCAGCTGGAAGCGGCCGGCATTGTTGAGCCGATAGGTATAGCTGAGCGTGAACTTGCCCTTCGGAACGAACTGGTAATAGGCGCGGAAGAACTCGAAGCTGCGCTCTTCGTACGCCAGCCAGGCCCGGCCGCCGGCGCGCTCGCCGCCGGCCGCGATCGCCGAATCGCGGCCGAGGCCGGAACCGAGCAGCGTGGCCCCGGCCGGAACCGGGTCGTGCACCACCACCCAGCTCATGTCGGCCTGGGCGTCGATCGCCAGTTCGACGCGGTAGATGTCGCCGCGCACGGCGGCGCCCTTTTCCTTCTGCTCGACCGGCGTGACGTTCTTGGCGATCCGGTAGCCGCTGGCGAACGGCGCGGTGAGCGGCACCGCCGCCAGGCTCTGTACCGTGGCCCACGGCTTGCCGCTGCCGTCATGCGTCAGCTTCAGTTCGCCGCCGCCATTTCCGTTGCCCGGCCACGGCAGCATCAGCTGGCCACCCTGCGCGCTGCCGGCGGGCCAGGCGAAGCTCTGGCTGGCGGCGGTGCTGCCCGCCCCTCCCAGCATGGCGCGCGTGGTGCCGCCGACCTTGTCGGCCTCGAACTTGCGGCCGAACTTGTCCAGCGCCAGCGCGCCCCACAGATTGGCGGTGGTGGTGGCCCAGTGGCCGCGCTGCTGGCGCGCCAGCGCACCGGCCAGTAGTTTCGGCAGGTCGTCGCGCCAGGCCGGGTCGTCCAGCACGGTCAGGATCAGGCGGGTGGCGTTGCTGTCGCCGCTGGCCATCAGCCACCACCAGTAATCGTCGCCTTCGCTGGAAAAGCCGAGCCGCGTGCCCTGATAGTTCAGACGCGCGCGCACGATCTGGTCGGCTTCCTGCAGCCGCTGGTCGCGCTCGGCGAGCGCCGGCAGCCGCCGCAGCAGCGCGATCCAATCCAGCACGGCCGAAGTCGGCCACAAGTTGGGCGCGACCTGGATCGAACCGAGCATCTCCGGCCGCGCGCGGCCGTAGCGCGACAACGCTTCCAGCGCCGCCAGCTTGCGCACTTCCAGGTCCTTCTTCGGCGACCAGTGCTCGCGCACCAGGCGGCCTTCGACAAAGGCTTCCAGGCCGGCCAGCATGCGCTCGCGCGCCTGCTGCGGCAGCGCGAAATTGGCCTCCTGCGCAACCGCCAGCAGGTAGGCGGTCAGCGTGTCGCTGCCGCCGTTGGCGCCGCCGTCGCGCGGCGGATAGTAATAGGTCAGCCCGTCGCCATCCAGATAGGTCGGCAACTCCGTCATCAGACGCTGCCACAGCGCATCGTCCTTCAGACCGATCGCGCGCGACGCCTTCTGTTCCAGGCAGGAATACGGATAGGCCTCGAAGTAGCGGCGCAGCCCGGCGCTGCTGCCGGCCAGCCTGTGTGCCAGCGCGACGGCGACACCGCCGCGCCCGGGCAAGCTGCTGGCCGGCGGCGCCAGCGGCAGGCTGGCCACGCGGTCGAGCTGGAACAGCGTCGCCTGCTGCACCGTGACCGGCACCGCCGGCACCACCTTCTGCGTCACGCGGATGGCGTCGCGCACCTTGGCACCGCCCTGCTCCTGCGCAGTCACCTCCCACGCCAGCTGAGCGACGTCGGCCGGCACCGTGACCGGCCAGTTCAGTTCGGCCGACTGGCCGGCGGCGATGTCCAGCTTTTTCGGCTCCAGTACGATAGCCGGCACGCCGAACTTCGCCTCGACCGTCACCTGCATCGCGCGCTCGGTGGTATTGCGCAGCGTCAGCATCGCGCTGAAGCTGTCGCCTTCGCGCACCAGCGGCGGCAGGCCGGAAATCAGCTGCAGGTCCTGGGTCGAGCGGATGCTGGCGCGGCCGGTGCCGAACAGTCCGGCGCCGCTGTCGGCCACCGCGACGATGCGAAAACTGGTCAGCGCATCGTTCAGCGGCACGTCGACCTGCGCGCGGCCGCTGGCATCCAGCACCAGTGCCGGCTGCCACAGCAGCAGCGTGTCGAACAGTTCGCGCGTCGGCGCCTTGCCGCCGCCGCCACCGGCCGGGGTGGCCTTGCGCCCGTAGTGGCGCTTGCCGACCACCTGCATCTGCGCGGTGGCGGTCTCGACGCCGTAGCTGCGCCGCTGCAGCATCGCGGCCAGCAAATCCCAGCTGGTGTTCGGCTGCAGTTCCAGCAGCGCCTCGTCGACCGCCGCCAGCGCCACTTCGGCGCCGGCCGCCGGCTTGCCGTCGGGCAGCGTGGCCTGGATCGTGATCTTGGCGGTGGCGCGGATCGGATAGGTCGGCTGGTCGGAACTGACCTGCACCTTCAGCTCATGGGCAGCACCGCCGACGGCGATTTCGGCGATACCGTACTTCCAGGCCGGCTTCGACAGGTCGACGATCGGCCCCGGCGCCTGGTAGTGGCGGAATTCGTGCCACCAGTTGAGCGGCTCCTTCCAGCCCCAGCTGAAGAACGAATACCACGGCACCTCGCGCAGCCGGCCGCGTACCGCCAGCACCGACACGTAGACGTTGGGACCGTATTCGGCCTTGACCGACAGATTGATGCTCGGGTCCTTGCCGGACAGTTCGAGCACGCGCGTCTCCAGCACGCCCTCGCGCTCCAGCGCGACCAGCGCGGTGGCGTGCCGGAATGGCATGCGCACCTGGAATTTCGCCGTTTCGCCCGGCTGGTAGCTCTTCTTTTCCGGCAGGATGTCGATCCGATCCTGGTTGTCGCCGTCGAACCAGACTTCGCCTGCGCGCATCACCCACAGCGAAGTGTTGGCCAGCGCGGCATTGCCGGCGCCATCCTTCGCCTGCGCGGTGACGATGACGTTGCCGCCCTCGGCCAGTTCGACTTCGCACAGCAGCAGACCGCGCGCGTCGGTCTTGCCGGAACAGAGCTGGCCTAGGTCCTTGCTGCTGCGGGTATTTTCATAGGTATAAAAACCGCCGACCATGCGCTTGCGGTGCGAACTGGTCTGCTGCGCGACCGCGCGCAGCGCGACCGCCACGCCGGCCTGCGGCTTGCCGTTGAGATCCAGCGCCACCGCGGTCAGCGTCGCCTTCTTGCGCACCGATACCCAGTCGCTGCTCTTGATGCCGACCACCAGCCCGGCCGGCCATAGCGGCGTCACGGCCGATACGGTCTGGATTTCGCCGTTCGGATCGCCGAAGCTCATTTCGGTCAGCAGTTCCTGCGGCGTCTTCAGCGGCGGCAGGTTCTTGATCGCGGTGCGGCCGGCGCCGTTGCGATCCAGCGTGACCGCCTGCTTGTCGGCGACGATCTTCTGCTCATCGGCGGAAGTCGCACTGTTCTCGTCGCGCTCTTCGGACAGGTTGAACGAAAACTCGTCGTAACCAGCGAAATGCAGCGTCTTCGGCCGCAGCAAGCTGCTGACCTGTACCCGCTGGCCGGCGGCGCCACCGCCATTCAGGTAAGTCAGCTGTAGATCGAGCGGCACTTCCTTCGGCGCCACCAGCGCGCCCTTCGGCGCCGTGATGCGGCCGGACAAGAGCGGCAGCCGGAATTCCTCGACCCGGAAGCTGCCACTGGAATAGGTGTTTTCGTAATCCTGCGGTTCCGCGACGTCGTCATCACCGCCCTGCCCGGAGCGGGCAACGGCGCTGTCGCTCACCTGGCCGCGGTCGAGCGTCACCTCGTAGCGGCCGAGCCTGGCCTCGCGCGGGATCGCGAACACGGTCTCGGCCGCGCGCCGGCCACGCCAGTGCAGCGGGAACTGGAATTCCTGGCCGCTGCCCTGGTGCACGATGCGCACCCGGGTCGGCAGGCGCTCGGCCGGCAGCAGGCCGAAGCCGTGCAGGGTTTCGGTGCGGATCAGGTGCTTCATCGACA
>JBAUJK010000004.1:0-10450 GCA_049683695.1 Burkholderiaceae bacterium | reverse complement strand
GCGCGCGGCGGCGCCGCGGCTGGATGGGCAGGATATCGGCGCCGACGTGCAGGCGGTTCTGGAACGGATGGGCGCGTTCGCCGAGCGCGTGCGCGGCGGCGACTGGCGCGGCCACGATGGCCGGCCGATCTCCGACATCGTCCACATCGGCATCGGCGGCTCCTTCCTTGGGCCGAAGATGGCCTGCCAGGCGCTGCGGCCACTGGCGCATCCGCGCCTGCGACTGCATTTCGTCTCCAACGTCGACGGCCACGACCTGGCGCAGACACTGGCGCAGATCAATGCCGCCACCACGCTGTTCGTGATCGCATCGAAGACCTTCACAACGCAGGAAACCATGATGAACGCGCGCAGCGCGCGCGCTTGGTTCCTGCGCTCGGGAGCGCGCGAGGCCGACCTGGCGCGCCATTTCGTCGCGGTGTCCACCAATACCGGCGCGGTGACAGAATTCGGCATCGACGCCGCCAACATGTTCCCGCTCTGGGACTGGGTCGGCGGCCGCTATTCGATCTGGTCGGCGATCGGCCTGCCGCTGATGCTGGCGATCGGGCCGCAACATTTCGCCCGGTTCCTGGCCGGCGCGCACGCGATGGATTGTCATTTCCGGCAGGCGCCGCTGGAAGCCAACATGCCGGTGCTGCTGGCGGCGGTTGGCATCTGGAACCGCGACTTCCTCGGCTGCAGTTCGCTGTCGGTGGCGCCGTATCACCAGGACCTGCGGCATTTCCCCGCCTACCTGCAGCAGCTGGAGATGGAAAGCAACGGCAAGCGTGTGACCGAACACGGCGCCACCCTGGCCGTTGCCAGCTGCCCGGTGATCTGGGGCGACGTCGGCAGCAACGGCCAGCACGCCTTCTTCCAGCTGCTGCACCAGGGCAGCGACGTGGTACCGGTCGATTTCATCGCCGTGCTGCGCCCGGCGCATGAACTGCCCGGCCACCACGCGGCGCTGCTGGCCAACTGCTTCGCGCAGTCGGAAGCCTTGATGCGCGGCAAGAGCGCGGAACAGGAGCAGGCCGAAATGCGGACGCTCGGCATCGACCCGGCCGAGGCCGCCGCGCTGGCGCCGCATCGCAGCTTTCCCGGCAACCGCCCCAGCAACACCCTCCTGCTGGATGAACTGACGCCGGCGACGCTGGGCGCGCTGGTCGCGCTGTACGAGCACAAAGTGTTCGTGCAGGGCGTGATCTGGGGCCTCGACAGCTTCGACCAGTGGGGCGTCGAACTCGGCAAGACGCTGGCGCGCGACATCGAGGCCGAGCTGACCGGCACCGCACTGCCGCAGCGCCACGACAGTTCCACCAACGGCCTGATCGCGCGGGCGCGCGCCGCGCGTTAGCCATCTTTTCCGCCAACCAACATTTTTCCGACTTGCCATGGTTCTTCCCGATTTCGACCTGATCCTGTTCGGCGGCACCGGCGACCTGGCGATGCGCAAGTTGCTGCCGGCGATGTACGCGCGCGAACGCGCGCAGGACTTGCCGCCATCGGCGCGCATCCTCTGCGTCGGACGCCAGCCGGCCGACGATGCCGAGTTCCTGGCCGGCATCGAGCGCGACGTCCGCCCGCACATCGCACCGGCGCTGCTGCGCGAAGAAGTCTGGCAGGCGTTTCTGCGCCGCCTGCGCTACGTTGCGCTGGACGCCGCCGACATCTCCACCTACGGCGCGCTGGCCGCCGCGCTGCGGCCCGACGCCGGCCTGGCGCGGGTGTTCTACCTGGCGACGCCGCCGGCACTGTTCGCCGGCATCTGCCGCAACCTGGCGGCCTGCGGCCTGACCACGCCGACCACCCGCGTGGTGCTGGAAAAGCCGCTCGGGCACGACCTCGAAAGCGCGCGCCAGATCAATGCCGAAGTCGGCCAGATATTCACGGAATCGCAAATCTTCCGCATCGACCACTACCTCGGCAAGGAAACGGTGCAGAACCTGCTGGCGCTGCGCTTCGGCAACGTGCTATTCGAGCCGCTGTGGCGGCGCGAATGGATTTCCGACGTGCAGATCACGATCGCCGAGGAGCTCGGCGTCGGCAACCGCCTGGATTACTACGAGAGTTCAGGCGCATTGCGCGACATGCTGCAGAACCACCTGCTGCAGCTGCTGTGCATCGTCGCGATGGAGCCGCCGGTGGCGATCACGCCGGATGCGGTACGCGATGAAAAGCTGAAGGTGCTGCGGGCGCTGAAGCGCTTCACGCCGGCGACGCTGGCGCAGAACGTGGTGCGCGGCCAATACCGGGCCGGCCACGTCGCCGGCGTGGCGGTGCCCGGCTATCGCAAGGAGCCCGGCGCCGATCCGGAATCACGCACCGAAACCTTTGTCGCGCTGAAGGCGGAGATCGACACCTGGCGCTGGGCCGGCGTGCCGTTCTACCTGCGCACCGGCAAGCGCATGGCCGACCAGCTGGCGGAGATCGTGGTGCGTTTCCGGCCGGTGCCGCATTCGATCTTCGCGCAGCCGAACAGCAGCTTCCAGCCGAACTGCCTGGTGATCCGGCTGCAGCCGGACGAGGGCCTGCACCTGAACCTGATGGCCAAGACGCCGGGCGAAGGCATGCGCCTGAAGCCGGTCGAGCTGGAGCTAGATTTCCTCGAAAGCTTCAAGACGCCGCGCATGGAAGCCTACGAGCGGCTGCTGTTCGACGTGCTGCGCGGCCAGCTGACGCTGTTCATGCGCAGCGACGAGCTGGAAGCCGCATGGGAATGGGTCGAGCCGATCCTCGACTACTGGCAGCAGGAGGAAATCGAGCCGATTCCCTATACCGCCGGCACCTGGGGGCCGGCTGCCGCCAGCGCGCTGATCGGCCGCGATGGCCTGCAGTGGCGCGAGGAAGCGCTGCCGGAAATGTGAACGCATGCTGCTCGACGCCCTCCGCACCCGGCTCGCCGCGCTGTCCCGCTCGGAACAGAAGGTAGCGCAGACCATCCTCGCCGACCCGGCCCTGGCGTTGGCGGAAAACCTGTCGGCGCTGGCGCAGCGCGCACAGGTGTCGGAGCCGACCGTGGTGCGCTTCTGCCGCGCGATCGGCTGCGACGGCTGGCAGGAGTTCAAGCTGAAGCTGGCGCAGGACCTGGCGCTGGCGCTGCCGGACGCAAGCCGGCCACCGGCGCGCGGCGACCTGGCGGCGGAACTGGCGGCCAAGATCTGCAGCCGCTCGATCAACACGCTGCTCGACCTGCGCAACCACATCGATCCGCGGGCGATCCAGCGCGCGCTGGACGTGCTGGGCGCGGCCGCCAAGATCGAGTTCTACGGCCAGGGCAGTTCCGGCATCGTTGCGGCCGACGCCCAGCACAAATTTTTCCGCTCCGGCGTGCCGACCGTCGCCTACAGCGATCCGCACATCCACAGCATCGCCGCCTCGCTGCTGAAAAAGGGCGATGCGGTGGTCGCGATCTCGCAGCGCGGCCACAGCGCGGCGCTGCTGCGCAGCGTGCAGCTGGCGCGCAAGGGCGGCGCCGACGTGGTGGCGCTGACGCCGAACGGTACGCCGCTGGCGGCGCTGGCGACGGCGCTGGTGCCGATCGACATCGGCGCCGACGGCGATCCGTACACGCCGATCTCGGCGCGGCTGGCACACCTGGTGGTGATCGATATCCTGGCGGTCGGGCTGGCGCTGCAGCGCGGCCCCGAATTCCGCCGCAAAATGCTGAACGCCCAAAAAGCGCTGCAAAAATTCGACCTGCAGCTGGATTCCTATCTGTGAAAGCGAGCTCCATGAACCAACTGGAACAACTGAAGCGGTACACCACGGTCGTCGCCGATACCGGCGACTTTCAGGCGATGAAGGCTTTTGCCCCGCATGACGCCACCACCAATCCGTCGCTGATCCTGAAGGCGGTGCAAAAGGATGAATACCGGCCGCTGCTGGCGGCGGCGGTGCGCGAAAACCGCGACCGGCCGGCCGCCGAGATCATCGATCGCCTGCTGGTCGCCTTCGGCCTCGAAATCCTGTCGATCATTCCGGGCCGGGTGTCGACCGAAACCGACGCCCGCCTGTCGTTCGACACCGAAGCCACGGTCGCCCGCGGCCGCGCGCTGATCGCGCTGTACGAAGCGGCCGGCATCGCGCGCGAGCGGGTGCTGATCAAGATCGCATCGACCTGGGAAGGCATCCGCGCCGCCGAGGTGCTGCAGCGCGAAGGCATCCGCTGCAACATGACGCTGCTGTTCTCGCTGCCGCAGGCGGCCGCCTGCGCCGACGCCGGCGCGCAGCTGATCTCGCCGTTCGTCGGCCGCATCTACGACTGGTACAAGAAATCGACCGGGCAGGAGTACGCCGGCGCCGACGATCCGGGCGTGCAGTCGGTGCGGCGCATCTATGCCTACTACAAGCAATTCGGCTACCGCACCGAGGTGATGGGCGCCAGTTTCCGCAACACTTCGCAGATCCTGGAACTAGCCGGCTGCGACCTGCTGACCATCAGCCCGGAACTGCTGCAGCAGCTGGCGGCGACGGAAGCAGAAGTAGAGCGCAAGCTGAAGCCGGATGCGGCGACGGCCGGCCTGCAACGCCTGCGGCTGGACGAAAAGGCATTCCGCTTCGCGCTGAACGAGGATGCGATGGCAACCGAAAAACTGGCCGAAGGCATCCGCCTGTTCTGCGCCGACGCCGTCAGGCTGGAGCAGATGATCGAGGCGCTGCGTCAGGGCTAAATCCAGCGCGGAAGGCGCGTCAGTTCAGGGCGCTTCGACCGTCACCTGCGCCTTCAGCGAGTTGGCGATGTAGCACTGCGCGTGCGCCTGTTCGTGCAGCCGCGCCAGCTGCGCGGTGTCCGGCGCGGCGCCGGCATAGGCGATGTCGGGACGCAGCACGATGCGGGTGAAGGCGGTGCGGCCGTCCCCGCCCCGCTCCATCACGCCATAGGCATGATCGGCATAGGATTCGACCGTGAAGCCGGCGCGCGCCGCCAGCGACAGGAAGAACAGCATGTGGCAGCTGGAGGTAGCCGCCACCAGCGCCTCTTCCGGATCGACATTGGCCGCTTCCGACAGCGGCAGCGGCACCACCAGCGGCGATGACGAGGCCGCCACTCGGGCGCCGCCGTCGAACTCCCACTGGTGGGCGCGGCTGTAGCGGTTGTCGACGAACTTCTGTCCCTGGCGCTGCCAGCGGACTGTGGCTTCATAGCGGTGCATGGCGTCTCCGTGCGAATTTTTCCGATTCTACGCAGCCGTTGCCGCACCGGCAACGTGCGCGCCGTCAATGACCGGCGGCATTCTCCTCGGCCGTCGCGCCGCCCGCCGCTACGATAACGGCTAGAGCAGGTTCGGCCTGACTGGCCTGTCGAGGCCGAGGCGGATTGACCTTCGCGCAACGCCGTGCCAGCGGCATGGCGGCCGGCATCGGCAAATCAGTCCAGGCCGAATCTGCTCTATTGGCAATATCGGGAGGCCCGCATGGCAAGCGAATGGGAACTGGTGGGGCGGCTGGCGTTTTCGGCGCTCCTGGGCAGCGTGATCGGCATCGAGCGCGAGCGGCTGTCGTGGGCGGCCGGATTGCGCACCCACATGCTGGTCTGCGTCGGCTCGACCTTGGTCATGATCGTGTCGGCCTACGGCTTTGCCGGCGTGCTGTCCGAGCACGTCATGCTCGATCCGTCGCGGATGGCGGCGCAGGTGGTGTCCGGTATCGGCTTTCTCGGCGCCGGCGCGATCCTGGCGCGCGGCGAGGTGATCCGCGGCCTGACCACGGCGGCCAGCGTCTGGTCGGTGGCGGCGATCGGGCTGGCGGTCGGCGGCGGCCTGTACACCGAGGCGGTGGCGGCCACCGTGATCATCCTGATCATCCTGGCCGGCCTGAAGCCGCTGGAACGACGCTTCATCGCCAGCAAGCAGCGCCGCGAGCTGCTGATCGTCGCCGAACACGGCGCGCTGTCGATCGACAAGCTGCACGATGCGCTCGGCACCTCCAGCGGCCGCGTCGAGCAGTTCGTGATGCAGCAGCAGGAGGAAGCGGCCGAACTGGACGAAATCGAGATCGTGCTGACCCACGTGTCGCCGCAGGAATTCGGCCTGATCTGGAAGCGGCTGCACAAGGTGCCGGGCCTGCGCGATATCCGCGAAAGCAAGCCTTCCTGAGAAGCATCTTTTCCCGCGCAAACAGCTTTTGCGTCGGAACAAGTTCCCCGATTGCCGGATGTCTATATTGAAATCTCGACAGATTTCCGGGGGGACACGATGCACAACCATCCATACTCCAGCCTGAAGGCGCTGGCGCTGGCCCTGCTGGCCAGCCTCGCATTGGTCGCATGCGGGGGAGGCGGCAGCGACACCCAGACCGCCGGCGATAGCGGCGAAACGCCGCCACCGGTAGCGGAGCCGGTCGCCACTATCGACGGCTTCTACGACGGCAGGACCAGTCTCGACCAGAGCGTCACCGGCGTCATCCTGTCCGACAATTCATTCTTCCTGCTGTATTCGCAGCCGAACGACCCGGCCACGCTGGCCGGCGCGGTATTCGGCAACGGCGACGCGCGCAACGGCAGTTTCTCGTCGTCCGCGCAGGACATCCGGCTCGACGGCAGCGTCCAAGCGGCCAGCCTGTCGGCCAGCTACGAGCCGAAGAAATCCTTCGACGGCACGCTGTCCTACGCCGACACCAGCAGCACCACCTTCACCGCCAGCTACAACCCGGTCTATGAAACGACGCCGACGCTGGCCGCGCTGGCCGGCGTCTACCAAGGCACCATCGCGACCCCCGGCCGGCACGAGGATCTGACGCTGACGGTCGACAGCGAGGGCAACATGAGCGGGCCGCTCTTGTGCGGTTGCAACGTCAGCGCGCTGGCGGCGCCGCTGGAAACCGGCAATGCCTACCGCGTGAAGATTGAATTCACCGGCGGCGACCATCCGCTCAGCAACCAGGTGTTCGCCGGCATCGCCTACCTGGACGCGGCTAGCGGCCGGCTAGTGCTGATCGGCCGGCTGGAAGCCGACCAGGCACCGGCGATCTATGCCGGCAAGCGCCAGTAGCGGGAAATGCGGCCGTCAGCGGCCGGCATGGCACAGCGATGCGATGCGATGCCGGCCGTTTCCAATTGCAACGGCTGCGCGAACAATTCGCTGTTGAAGCTGAAATAGCCGAGCAGGAACAGCGCAATGGCGATGGCAAGCTGCTTCCAATCGAATTTCATGGCGTCTCCTGCGGTGGCTGACATATCACTATGGGAGTATAGAGGAATTTCTCTTCGTATACGCCCGGCTCAGACGTGACGGCATGGGAGTATATGCGGCACTTCGGAACAGCGCGGCTGTCGGCGCGTTATGTCACAGCACCCCATCGGCGCGCAGCGCCGCGATCTGCGCCGCATCGTAGCCGAGCGCGGCCAGCACTTCGTCGTTGTGCTGTCCCAGTTCCGGTCCCAGCCAGCGGGTGGCGCCGGGCGTCGCCGACAGCTTCGGCGTCACCGCCGGCAGCTTGATCGGCGAACCGTCCGCGAACGCGTGCTGCTCGAACATGCCGCGCGCCAGGAATTGTGGGTCGCTCAGCATGTCGCGCACCGAATAGATCTTGCTGACCGGCACATCGGCCGCCTGCAGCGTCTGCAGCGCCGCGTCGATGGTTCGGGTATCGCACCAGGCCTGGATCGCGCCGTCGATTTCGGCGGTGCGCGGCACGCGACCGTCGTTGCGCGCCAGCTGCGGATCGTCGGCCAGATCGGCGCGACCGATGGCGCGCATCAGCCGCTTGAAGATCGCATCGCCATTGCCGGCGACGACGATGTTTTCGCCGTCGCCGGTGGTGTAGGTATTCGACGGTACGATGCCCGGCAAGGCGCCGCCGGTGCGCTCGCGCACCACGCCGGCATGGTCGTATTCCGGCACCAGCGATTCCATCAGGTTGAACACCGCCTCGTACAGCGCGACGTCGACCATCTGCCCCTGCCCCGCCACGCAGTCGGCACCGCTCTTGCCGTTCCAGCGGCCGCCGGTGGCGTCGCGATGGCGCAGCGCCATCATCGCGCCGAGCGCGCCGTGCAGCGCCGCCACCGAATCGCCGATCGAGATGCCAATCCGCACCGGCGGCCGGTCCGGGTGGCCGGACACGTAACGCAAGCCGCCCATCGATTCGCCGATCGCGCCGAAACCCGGCAAGTCCTTCATCGGCCCGCTCTGGCCGTAGCCGGACAGGCGCACCATGATGGTGGCCGGATTGATTTCCTTCAGATCGTCGTAGCCGAGACCCCACTTTTCCAGCACGCCGGGGCGGTAGTTCTCGATCACGATGTCGGCATCCAGTGCCAGCCGCCGTGCGATCCCCTGCGCGCGCGCATCCTTCAGGTTCAGCGTCACGCTCTTCTTGTTGCGCGCCTGCACCGACCACCACAGCGAGGTGCCATCCTTCAGCACACGCCACTGGCGGATCGGATCGCCGCTGCCGGGCGCCTCGATCTTGATCACCTCGGCGCCGAACTCGGCCAGCAGCCGCGAGCAGAACGGCCCGGCGATCAGCGTGCCGAGTTCCAGCACCTTGATGCCGGCCAGCGGCCCCTGCCCCGGTTGTTCGTCTCGCGCCATCGCCGTCCCCTCAGGTATTGCGCCGGTCCAGCATCGCGCGCGCGATGGTGCCGGCATCGACGTATTCCAGTTCGCCGCCGACCGGCACGCCGCGCGCCAGCCGGCTGACCGCAAGGCCGCGCGCCTTCAGTGTCTCGCTGATGTAGTGCGCGGTGGCTTCGCCTTCGCTGGTGAAGTTGGTGGCCAGCACCACTTCCGCCACCACGCCGTCGGTGGCGCGGGCGATCAGCTTTTCCAGGTGGATGTCCTTCGGGCCGATGCCGTCCAGCGGCGACAACCGCCCCATCAGCACGAAATACAGGCCCTTGTAGGTCAACGTCTGCTCGATCATCATCTGATCGGCCGGCGTTTCCACCACGCACAGCAGCGTCGCGTCGCGTTCCGGGTCGCTGCAGACTTCGCACACTTCCTGCTCGGTGAAGGTATTGCACAGCGCGCAGTGATGGACTCTTTCCACCGCCTGCGCCAGCGCCCGCGACAGCATCTCGGCGCCCTGGCGGTCGTGCTGCATTAGGTGATAGGCCAGGCGTTGCGCCGATTTCGGCCCGATGCCGGGCAGACGGCGCAGGGCTTCGGACAGGAATTCGAGGCTGGAGGGGGATTTCACGGGGTGTCGTTCAGGCGGGGTAAGCGAGTGGTTGTCGTTTGGGTACGGGCGGGAATGCATGCATTCCGCCCAGTGGCGTTTGGTGGATGCTCGGCCAATCCTTCTGCGAGAGCTAACCTTGCTCGATCTTCTCTTCTGGTCAGTTGGGGACAGAGTAGCTCGCCGCGCTACGGCGGCTCATAAACTCTGTCCCGCAAAGGGGTTAAAAGGGCATCTTGAATCCCGGCGGCAGCGGCAGGCCGGCGGTCATGCCGGCCATCTTTTCCTGTGTGGTGGCTTCTGCCTTGCGCACCGCGTCGTTGAAGGCGGCGGCGACCAGGTCTTCCAGCATGTCCTTGTCGTCGGCCAGAAGCGACGGATCGATCACGACGCGCTTGACGTCGTTCTTGCAGGTCATCACCACCTTCACCAGGCCGGCGCCGGACTGGCCTTCGACTTCGATCGTCGCCAGCTGCTCCTGCATCTTCTTCATGTTGTCCTGCATCGCCTGGGCCTGCTTCATCAAGCCCGCGAGTTGGTTCTTCATCATGGTGGTTTCTCCTTCTATGTTTGAAATGGGTGGGATGAAATGCTGCCTGCGAATTTCATCCGAGAATTTTGCATGTGGTTCCGGCGAAAGCGGGAATCTGGTGCCGTTTTGTGGTGGCTCGATCCATCCTTCTGCGGGAGCCGACCTCGCTCGACCTTCCTGTGTAATTTGTTGGGGACAGAGTACCGCTGCGCTCAACTCTGTCCCGCAATTTCTAAACTTGTCAAATAGGCTTGATCGACCCCGGCACGATGGTGGCGCCGAATTCGCGCATCATGGTCTGCACGAACGGGTCGTTGCGGATCGCCTGTTCCGCTTCGTTCTGGCGCGCCGCGCGCTCGGCCATCGCCTGCGCGCTGGCGGTGTGGCGCACCGTACCGGTTTCGGTGGTGACGCGCACCGGCAGGCCGAAGCGCTCGGTCAGCGCCGCCGCCAGCCGGTCGGCGCTGCCGCCGGACAGCAGCGTATCGATCGGGATGCGCAGATGGCAATGGGCGTTGCCGTTTTCCTGGCGGAAGGCGAGCAATTCACTTTGCTGCGCCAACTGCTGCACCACGCCGCGCAACGGCAAGGCGGCGGCCAGCGCTGGCCAGTTGCCGTCCCAGTCGAGCCCGGCCACCATGTCGTCGGCGATGACGAACACGGGTTGCGGCGCAGACTCCGGCACGGGTATGGGTTGCTCTGGCGGCGTTACGACGGCGGGCGCTTCAGTTTTTTTTTGCGCGACAGCGGCCGGCGCCACCGAGGATTCCGGCCAGATGTCCTCTTCCCACGGCGGGCTGGCCTGCGGCCGGC
>JBAUJK010000003.1:0-5351 GCA_049683695.1 Burkholderiaceae bacterium | reverse complement strand
ATCGTGCACCGCCGACGGCCGCATCCGGCTGAACTGGCGGCTGGTGCATTTCGCGCTGCCGCTGATCGACTACGTAATCGCGCACGAGCTGTCGCACCTGCGCGAAATGAATCACGGCCCGCGCTTCAGGCAGACCGTGCAATCGATCTTTCCGGAGATCGAGGCGGCGCGCAAGGCGCTGCGCAACAGCGCGCCGGACGTGCTGCCGATCTTCTGAATCCAATCAAATCAGGGAGTCTGGCGTTTTTTAAGCCTATCCCGGGCGGCCTGCCTGCGGCTTCAAAAATACACTGTCCTGTATAAAGGGATACTGTCAGGCTGCCGCTTCCGCCCTTTCGATCAACTCGATCTTATAGCCGTCCGGATCGGTGATGAAGGCGATCACGGTCTTGCCGCCCTTGACCGGGCCGGCTTCGCGCGTGACGTTGCCGCCGGCCGCCTTCACCGCGGCGCAGGCGCGCGCCGCGTCGTCGACGCCGATCGCCACGTGGCCGTAGGCGGTGCCCATCTCGTAGTGCGACACGCCGTGGTTGTAGGTCAGTTCCAGCTCGGCATGCTCGGGATTGCTGCCGTAGCCGAGGAAGGCCAGCGTGTACTTGTATTCCGGGTTTTCGGAGGTGCGCAGCAGCTTCATGCCGAGCACGCGGGTATAGAAATCGATCGAGCGCTGCAGGTCGCCGACCCGCAGCATGGTGTGGAGGATACGCATGATGGTCGAGGATAAAAAATGGCAGAGTCCTCGATTCTATCCGCGCGCGCAAACCGCTGCCGGCGCGCGAAAAAAGGGCGGGAATTCCCGCCCTTGCTGGTGCCCTTGAGCGCCGCGCTCAGTTGCCTGCGAACTTTTCGCCAAGCAGGTTCAGCTTCAGCTGGGCATCGGCCGGGCTGTCGCCAAGCCAGATTTTCAGCAGCGCATTGTAGAAGGCGATGTCCGGCAACGGTTCCGAAATCTTCTTGCCGTTGTGGGTAGAGACGGTGCCGGAACCGGGAATCCAGTCGACCCCGATCACGTCGCCTTTTTTCAGCTCGGGGATCGTGGCGAACATTTCGCCGAACTGCATCATCTGGTTGACTACCTTGGTGCGTTCCTGCATCGTGGAATTTTTCTTCATGCCGGCCAGGAAGGCCTGCCCCAGTTCCTCGTTGCTGAGGTCGCGCATCATGACCAGCGTGACGCGCTTCGGCCCCGGCGCCGCCAGCACCTCGGCCACCGTGGTTTTCTTCTCGGTCAGGTAGAGGCCGGCGGCATAGACCTTGAACAACACCTTGTAGCGCACGCCGGCGCCGTTCAGCTTGAGTTCCTGATTGGCCACGCGCACGCTGTCGTCCAGCTTGACGCCGGCCACTTCGGTGGCGCCGACCAAGGCGCAGGCCGCCGCCAGCAGCCAGGCCACTGCCAGGCGCGCGCCGATTGCGTATTTGCTCATTTTCTTCCTCCCACTATGCATGCCGGCGCCGCATGGCCGGCAACAAAAAGAACGGTCGTTTTATTATTGTTTCTAGAGCATAGTGAAGAAGTGCCGTATTGGCAATCGGAAAATGGAAGTACCGGGCAACAAAAAGCCGCCGGTGAAGCCGCGGCTTTGGGCTGTCAGGGACGGCAAGGCTATTCGAAGAATTCCTTGACCTTGTCCTTCCACGACTTGCTTTGCGGACTGTGGCGCGAACCGCCTTCGGTGGTCGAACGCTCGAATTCGCGCAGCAATTCCTTCTGCTGCTCGGTCAGCTTGACCGGCGTTTCCACTGCCACGTGGCAGAACAGGTCGCCGGCATAGCCGGAGCGCACCCCCTTGATGCCCTTGCCGCGCAGGCGGAAAATCTTGCCCGACTGGGTCCCCTCGGGGATCGTGAAGCTGGCCTTGCCGTTCAGGGTCGGCACCTCGATCTCGCCGCCCAGCGCCGCGCGCGCGAACGAGATCGGCATTTCGCAATGCAGGTCGTCGCCTTCGCGCTGGAATACCGGGTGCGGCTTGATGTGGATCTCGACGTACAGGTCGCCGGCCGGGCCGTTGTTCAGGCCGGGCTCGCCGTTGCCGGACGAGCGGATGCGCATGCCGTCGTCGATGCCGGCCGGGATCTTCACTTCCAGCGTCTTGTTGCGCTTGATGCGGCCGGCGCCGCCGCAGGCGGTGCACGGGTCGGGGATCATCTTGCCGCTGCCGTGGCACTTCGGGCAGGTCTGCTGGATCGAAAAGAAGCCCTGCTGCATCCGTACCTGGCCGTGGCCGCCGCAGGTGGTGCAGGTGACCGGGGAGGTGCCGGGCTTGGCGCCGGAACCGTGGCAGGTGTCGCAACTGTCCCAGGACGGCACCCGGATCGTGGTGTCGAAGCCGTGCGCGGCCTGCTCCAGCGTGATGTCGAGGTTGTAGCGCAGGTCGGCGCCGCGGTACACCTGCGGGCCGCCGCGGCCGCGGCCGCCGCCGAAGATGTCGCCGAAGATGTCGCCGAAGGCATCGGCGAAGCCGCCGGCGCCGGCGCCGAACCCGCCGCCGCCCATGTTCGGGTCGACGCCGGCATGGCCGTAGCGGTCGTAGGCTTCCTTCTTCTGCGGGTCGGACAGCATCTCGTAGGCTTCCTTGGCCTCCTAGAACTTTTCTTCCGCGCCCTTGCTGTCCGGATTGCGGTCCGGATGATATTTCATCGCCAGCTTGCGATAAGCCTTCTTGATCTCATCGTCGGACGCATTCTTGCCCACGCCCAGTACTTCGTAAAAATCGCGCTTTGCCATTGTTCAGGCACCCCGGTTATCTGCAAAAACGCCGAGCGGAAGCAGCGCGCTTCGACCCGGCGCGTCAAGGCGGCCGAAACCCGGTTCCGGCCGCCCGACGGTGGAGCGTTACTTGTTGTCCTTGACTTCCTTGAAGTCGGCATCCACCACATCATCTTCCTTGGCGCGGCTCTCGCTGCCCGCGCCACCACCCTGCTGGCCGGCACCGGCACCGGCGCCGGCCGCCTGCTGCTGCGCCTGCATGTCGGCGTACATCTTCTCGCCGAGCTTTTGCGCGGCAGCCGACACCGCAGCCGACTTGGCGTCGATGGCGGACTTGTCGTTGCCCTTCAAGGCTTCTTCCAGTTCCTTGATCGCGGCTTCGATCTTGTCCTTCTCGCCGGCGTCGAGCTTGTCGCCATGCTCGGCCAGCGCCTTGCGGGTCGAATGCACCAGCGCGTCGCCCTGGTTATGCGCCTCGGCCACTTCCTTCATCCGCTTGTCTTCCTCGGCGTTGGCTTCGGCGTCGCGCACCATCTTCTGGATTTCTTCCTCGGTCAAGCCGGAATTGGCCTTGATCGTGATCTTGTTTTCCTTGCCGGTCGCCTTGTCCTTGGCGCCGACGTGCAGGATGCCGTTGGCGTCGATGTCGAAGGTGACTTCGATCTGCGGCGTGCCGCGCGCGGCCGGCGGGATGCCTTCCAGGTTGAATTCGCCGAGCGCCTTGTTGCCGGCCGCCATCTCGCGTTCACCCTGGAACACCTTGATCGTCACCGCCGGCTGGTTGTCGTCGGCGGTCGAGAACACCTGGGAGAACTTGGTCGGGATCGTGGTGTTCTTCTGGATCATCTTGGTCATCACGCCGCCCAAGGTCTCGATACCGAGCGACAAGGGGGTGACGTCCAGCAGCAGCAGGTCCTTGCGGTCGCCCGACAGCACCGAACCCTGGATCGCGGCGCCGACCGCCACCGCCTCGTCCGGGTTGACGTCCTTGCGCGGGTCCTTGCCGAAGAATTCCTTGACCGTTTCCTGCACCTTCGGCATGCGCGTCATGCCGCCGACCAGGATGATGTCGTCGATGTCGGACACCTTGATGCCAGCATCCTTGATCGCGGTGCGGACCGGGTCGATGGTGCGCGAGATCAGTTCCTCGACCAGCGATTCCAGCTTGGCACGCGTGATCTTCAGGTTCAGGTGCAGCGGCGCGCCGTTCGCCATCGCGATGTACGGCTCGTTGATTTCGGTCTGTTGCGACGACGACAGTTCGATCTTGGCGCGCTCGGCCGAAGCCTTGATGCGCTGCAGCGCGATCGCGTCCTTCGACAGGTCGAGGCCATTGATCTTCTTGAATTCGTCGAGGATGTAATCGATCACGCGCTGGTCGAAGTCTTCGCCGCCAAGGAAGGTGTCGCCGTTGGTGGACAACACCTCGAATTGCATTTCGCCGTCGACGTCGGCGATCTCGATGATCGAGATGTCGAAGGTGCCGCCGCCCAAGTCATACACGGCGATCTTGCGGTCGCCCTTGCCGCTCTTGTCGAGGCCGAACGCCAGCGCCGCCGCGGTCGGCTCGTTGATGATGCGCTTGACCTCGAGGCCGGCGATGCGGCCGGCATCCTTGGTGGCCTGGCGCTGCGAATCGTTGAAGTAGGCCGGCACCGTGATCACGGCCTCGGTGACTTCTTCACCGAGATAGTCTTCGGCGGTCTTCTTCATCTTGCGCAGCACTTCGGCCGAAATCTGCGGCGGCGCCAGCTTCTTGCCGCGCACCTCGACCCAAGCGTCGCCGTTGTCGGCCTTGATGATCTGGAACGGCATCAGGCCGATGTCCTTCTGCACTTCCTTTTCATCGAACTTGCGGCCGATCAGCCGCTTGATTGCGTACAGCGTGTTTTTCGGGTTGGTGACCGCCTGCCGCTTGGCCGGCGCGCCAACCAGGATCTCGCCGTCTTCCTGATAGGCGATGACCGACGGCGTGGTGCGCGCGCCCTCGGAGTTTTCGATGACCTTGGACTGACCGCCTTCCATGATGGCGACGCAGGAATTGGTGGTACCCAAATCGATGCCGATGATCTTGCCCATGATTTTTATTCCTTTATTCCTTGAATGTGACTGATGACTGAAATACGGATATTTTCAATATGCGGAAAAGACGAGCGCTTTCAAGCACCGGAGGGCATTTTCAGCCGGAATTTTCTTGTGCCACCGTCACCAGAGCCGGACGCAGCAGCCGGTCGGCGATCGTGTAGCCCTTTTGCAGCACCTCGACCACGGTGTTCGGTTCCTGCGGCGCTGCCACCAGCGACAACGCCTGGTGCTTCATAGGATCGAGCTTTTCGCCCGGTTGTGGGTTGACTTCGAGCAACTTGTGCTTCTCGAAGGCGCTGGTCATCTGCTTCAGCGTCATCTCGACGCCGGCTTTCAGCGATTCGACCGACGGCGTGTCGATCTTCAGCGCCATTTCCAGCGCGTCGCGGACCGGCAACAGCGCTTCGGCGAAGCCCTCGACCGCGAACTTGTGCGCGCGGGCGACTTCTTCCTGGCTGCGCCGGCGCATGTTTTCCACTTCGGCGCGGGCCCGCAGGAAGGCGTCTTCCATCTCCTGCGCGCGCGCCTCGGCGGCGGCCAGCCGCTCGTCCGCTGC
>JBAUJK010000002.1:0-13020 GCA_049683695.1 Burkholderiaceae bacterium | reverse complement strand
TGCAGGAAGCGGCGGCGCGCGGGGGCTGCCGCGGTCCCGGCTTGCGGGGCGGCGGTATCCGTCGCCGGTACGGCGCGGTTCGAGGGCGGGGAATGCAAGCTCAGCGCCGCAGACTGTCGCGGATTTCGCGCAGCAGCAGGACGTCTTCCGGCGTGGTCTCCGGTGCCGGCGGCGCCGTTTTTTTCAGCCGGTTCATCTGCTTGACCATCAGGAAGATGATGAAGGCCAGGATCAGGAAATTCAGTGCGATCGTGATGAAATTGCCGTAGGCGAGCACGGCGCCGGCTTTTTTCGCTTCGGCCAGCGTGGTCGCGGTCTGGCCCGCCAGCGGGATGAAATAATTGCTGAAGTCGAGGCCGCCGACCAGCTTGCCGACTATCGGCATGATGATGTCGCCTACCAGCGAATCGACGATCTTGCCGAAAGCGGCGCCGATGATGACGCCGACTGCCAGGTCCATCACGTTGCCCTTCATCGCAAATTCTTTAAATTCGCTCATCATGCTCATATGCGCCTCCGGTAAAAATCGGATTGAAGTTCGGCGGCTCGCGCCTGTTCTTTCAAGCCATGACATTATGCTATGCACGGCGGCACTGCCGCCAAGATTTTTGCTGGCCGCCACACCGCCCAACCAAGGATTGCCGATGACCGCCGTACCCGACCATTTTTCCGAACAGGCCGCCGCCTACCGCGATTTCCGGCCGACCTATCCGGACGCGCTGTTCGACTGGCTGGCGCAGGTCGCCCCCGCTACCGCGCTGGCCTGGGATTGCGGCTGCGGCAACGGCCAGGCCAGCGCCGCACTGGCGCGGCGTTTCGCGCGCGTGGTCGCGACCGATGCCAGCCAGCGCCAGCTGGCGCTGGCGCCGCCGCTGCCGAATGTCGAGTACCGCTGCGAACCGGCCGAGCAGTCGTCGCTGGCGGCCGCCTCGGCCGACCTCGTGTTCGTCGGGCAGGCGCTGCACTGGTTCCGGCACGATGCCTTCTACGCCGAGGTGCGGCGCGTGGCGGTGCCGTCCGCCTGCCTGGCGGCGGTCACCTACAACATGCTGACGATCGACCCGGCGCTGGATGCGCTGATCGGCCGGCTGTACGGCGACACGCTGGCCGGCGACTGGCCGGCCGGGCGCGAGCATGTCGAGAATTGCTACCGCGACCTGCCGTTTCCATTTCGGCGCCTGGCGGCGCCGCCGCTGGCGCTGACGGCCGACTGGACCCTGGAGCAGCTGCTCGGCTACCTGGAAAGCTGGTCGGCGGTGGCCGCCCACCGGCGCCGCACTGGCGCCGATCCGCTGGCCGGCTACCGGGCGCCGATGCGGGATGCCTGGGGCAATCCGCAGCAGCGCCGACACGTCGCCTGGCCGCTGACGGTCCTGGCCGGCGCGGTCGAATGATGCGCCGTGGCGCCCTGCGGACGGAGCGGAAGGAGAGGATGAAGAACAGCGCACGACAACGATTGCTCGCCTTCCTGATGGTCTTGCTGACGGCCACTGCCGTCTTCGCCGCCGATCCCGCCCCGCCGGCCGGCAAGGAGGCAGCCGCGCCCGCCGCGCCGCAGCCAATCCCGCTGGCGGACGTCGCCGAACAGGCGGAAGTGGCGCTGACCCAGATCAGGCGCCTGGAAAACCGCGGTCGCATTGACGATCTGATCGAAGCGGCGGCACGCGACCTGCCGCTGCTGGGGCGCGACGTCTCCTTCCGTGCGCGCGAAACCCAGCAGTTGCTGAACCGCAGCACGACGCTGCAATCGATCGGCAATCTGGAAGAAGGCTGGCGCGACATCGAATCGCAATCGGCCGCCATCACCAAGGGCCTGACCCGCAGCGCGGCGCGGCTCGACGAAGACCTGAAGGAGCTGGAAAAGCTGGAAGCGACCTGGGCCACCACCCGCGCCGCCGCCGTCGAATCCGGCGCGCCGCCGACGGTGCTGGAGCGCGTGTCCGACGTCGGTAGTGCCATCGCCACCGCCAAGAAGCGTCTGGTGGCGGATCGCACCCGCGTACTGGATTTGCAGGGCAAGTCGGCCGACATCGGCTCGCGTGCGGCGCAGACCCGGCAGGCGCTGGTGGAAGCGCGCGAGCAGGCGGTCGGCCGGCTGCTGTACCGCGACAGCCAGCCGCTGTGGAGCAGCGCGTTCTGGCGCGCGCCGGGACGCAGCTTTTCCGGCGGGACCGGCGTCGATCTGCTGGCGCAGGGGGCCGGCCTGAAGGCATATGTCGACATGCAGGGCTGGCGCTTCGTCGTGCACGTACTGTTCATGCTGGGGCTGGCGACGCTGCTGGCCAGGGCGCGGGTACGGATCAGCGCGCTCGCCGCAACCGACGTCGGCTTGCGCCGCGCCGGCAAGGTTTTCGACATTCCGCTGGTCAGCGCGATGCTGATCGGAATGCTGGCCAGTACCTGGTTCTACCCGTACGCGCCGCGCGCGCTGTGGATCATCGTCAGCGTGCTCGCCGCCGCGCCGGTGCTGTTCTTCACCCGTCGCATGATCGACGCCAGCCTCCATCCGGTGCTGTATGCAGCGCTCGGCTTTTATCTGGCGGACCGGCTGCGCGACGTGTTCGCGCCGCTGCCGGCGGTATCGCGGCTGATGCTGCTGGCGGAATCGCTGCTGTTCATGCTGTTTTGCGCGTGGACCATCCACCGCGCCAGCCCCCCCAGCCAGGTGCCGCCCGGCACCCGCCGCATCTGGCGCGTGCTGCGGCTGGCGGCCTGGCTGATCCTGTGGCTGTTCCTGGTGGCCGCCGGCGCCAATTTCAACGGCTACGTGCGACTGGCCGACCTGATCGTGCGCGACGTGCTGGCCAGCGTCTATACCGCGGTGGTGCTGTACGCGCTGATGCGGGTCGGCGAAGGCGTGGTGCAGGGCCTGATGTGCGTGGTCCCGCTGTCGCTGCTCGGCATGGTGCGGCGGCACAAGGACCTGCTGGTGGCGCGCATCAACCGCTGGCTGCGCTGGCTGGCGGTGCTGGCGTGGCTGGCGCTGACATTGCGCGGTCCGGGCCTGCTGCAGATGCTGATCAATGCCGCCCAGTCGTTCTGGAAGGCGTCGGTCACGCTCGGCAGTTTCTCGCTGTCGGTCGGCAACATCGTGCTGTTCTTCTTCATCCTGTGGGCGGCCTATACGCTGTCGCGGCTGGTGCGCTTCGTGCTGGAGGAGGAAGTGTTTCCGAAGGTGCGGCTGGAGCGCGGGCTGCCGTACGCGATTTCCACCATGCTGCACTACGTGCTGCTGTTCTCCGGCGTCGTGCTGGCGCTGGGCGCGATCGGCGTCGACATGACGCGGCTGACGATCGTGGTCAGCGCCTTTTCCGTGGGCATCGGCTTCGGCCTGCAGAACATCGTCAACAATTTCGTGTCCGGGCTGATCGTGCTGTTCGAGCGCCCGATCAAGGTCGGCGACATCATCCAGATCGGCGACATGACCGGCCGCGTGCAGCGCATCGGCATCCGCGCCAGCGTGGTGCTGAGCACAGCCGGCTCGGAGGTCATCATTCCGAATGGCAAGCTGATCTCCGACAACGTCATCAACTGGACGCTGTCGAACCAATTGCGCCAGATCGCGGTGCCGGTCACCACCAAGCCGGACGTGCGTGTGTCCGAACTGAAGGAGCTGCTGCTCGACATCGCCGCCCGCAACCCGCGCGTGGCGAAGAATCCGGCGCCGGATGCGCTGTTCATCAAGCGCGGACTGGATGCCTTCGAGTTCGAGCTGCGGGTCTGGACGGCCGAGTTGGACGCATGGCTGGAGGTCAAGAGCGACCTGACCACCGAGATCGACGACGCGCTGCGGCAAAAGGCGATGGCGGCGGAAGCGCCGGCGTTGCCCGAATGAGTTCAGCCGGCGCCGTCCCGCGGTGGCGCCGTCAGCGCGCGGTGATAGTGGGCAATGCGCTCCAGCGCGTGAGCGGTGGCGGCATCGCGCACCGTGTTGCGGTCACCGTTGAAGCGGGTCTTTTCGGAAAAGCTGCGGATGCCGTCCCGGTTCCGGAACGACCACGCCAGGCAGACGGTGCCGACCGGTTCCTCGCCGTCGCCGCTTGAGGGGCCGGCGACACCGGTGCTGGCGATGCCGAGGTTGGCGTTCGACGCCTGCAGCGCACCCTCGGCCATTGCCCGTGCCACTTCCTCGCTGGTCAGGCCGTGGCGCTCGATGGTGGCGGCGTCGACCTCCAGGCAGCGGATCTTGGCATTTTCCGAATAGCTGACGAAGGCGCAATCCAGCCATTTGGCCGCGCCCGGCGGCTCCGCCAGCCGGGCCGCGATGGTGCCGGCGGTGCAGGATTCGGCGGTCACCACCTTCAGTCCATGGGTTTCGAGATAGCGGACCGTCGCTTGCAGCATGTTGTCCATGAAAAACCTTGCCGATCGGTGAAGACGTTTTTCCGGTCAGACCGGGCCGCCGCCGTTTGGTTGCCGCGCTCAGTCGGCGCTTGGCAGGCGCTGCTGCAGCAGCGCGAGCACCGCCGCCTCTTCCGCGCTCAGCGCCGGCAGGTTTTCCGCCAGTTCGTGCTGCACCTGCTGCTGCAGCGCCGACAGCGTGACGCCGTCCAGGTAGGCGTCCAGTATCGCCGGATGGACATAGCACTTGCGGCAGATGGCCGGCGTATTGCCGAGCCGGGCGGCGACCGTTTCGATGGCGGCGACGATGTTCCTGCGCGCCTGCGTCTCGCTGTCGAATTTCTCGAATTCGCGCAGCGCCAGCGCGGCCAGCACCGTGCCCGACCAGGTGCGGAAATCCTTGGCGGTATAGTCGTCGCCGCTGATCTCGCGCAGGTAGTCGTTGACGTCGGCCGAATCGATGCTTTGCCGGCAGCCGTCGTCGTCGAGATACTGGAACAGTTCCTGGCCCGGCAGGTCGCGGCTGGCGCGCACGATCCTGGCCAGCCGCCGGTCGTGCACCTTGACCGCGTGCTGCACGCCGCTCTTGCCGCGGAAATGGAATTCGACCTCGCTGCCGTCGATGCGCACGTGGCGATTGCGCAGCGTGGTCAGGCCGAACGAATGGTTCTGGCGCGCATATTCCTCGTTGCCCACCCGCATCATCGTCGCCTGCAGCAGGTAGACCACGGTCGCCAACATTTTTTCGCGCGCCAGCCCGGGCCGCGCCAGGTCGGCATCGACCCGTGCGCGGATGCGTGGCAGGGCGCGGGCGAAGCCGAGCATGCGCCCGTACTTCACTTCGTCGCGCACGCGGCGCCAGCGCGGATGGTAGCGGTACTGCTTGCGCCCGCGCGCGTCGCGCCCGGTAGCCTGCAGATGGCCGTTTTCGAGCGGGCAGATCCAGACCTCGCTCCAGGCCGGCGGGATCGCCAGCGCCTTGATGCGTGCCAGCGTCGCCGCGTCGCGCACCGGCTTGCCGGCAGCATCGACGTAGCGAAAGCCATTTTTTGCCGGTAGCCGTGCGATGCCGGGCCGGCTGTCGCTGACGTGGCGCAGGCCGACCACGCGGGCACTGGCGGCGGGTTCGGCGCCGGCCGGCGAGGCAGCGGCGAGGCGGTCGATTTTCATCCGTGGGCGGGACGCTGGCGCGGCACGGCGAAAGCCGCCGCGCTCGGAACGATGCTTGTCATTTACCTCAGACAAGCCGGGCCGCGCGCTGGTTCGCGCCGCAAGGCGGGGAGCGGGCCCCCGTATTCGTACCGTATAGCCAAGCGCTGCCGTTCTGGCTATCGTTGCGGACAGGAGAACGCACCAACCGAGCCTGCGGAGAACAGCCATGAGCCTTGCCCACCTGCTGACGCGCCACGCGCGCCAGAGTCCCGATGCCGCCGCCATCCATGTCGGTACCGCCGTGCACGCCAGTTACGGCCAGTGGGCCGCGCGCAGCGCCGGGCTGGCGCAGCGGCTGCGGGCAGCCGGTATGCAACCGGGCGACCGCGTATTGGTGTTCATGCGCAACCACGCGCGCTATCTGGAGCTGATGTGGGGCGCCTGGTGGGCCGGCTTGGTGCTGGTGCCGGTCAATGCCAAGCTGCATCCGCGCGAAGCGGAATGGATCATCGGCAACGCCGAGGCGCGCTGGGGCTTCGTCAGCGCCGATGTTGCACCACAGCCGCTGGCCGGGCTCGAGCGGCAGATCGAAATCGATTCCGCCGAAGCCGACGCGCTGCTGGCACCCGCCGATCCGTGGCAGGTGCCGGTCGCCGAGCGGGCGGCGGACGACCTCGCCTGGCTGTTCTACACCAGCGGCACCACCGGTCGCCCGAAAGGCGTGATGCTGACCCACCGTAACCTGATGACGATGGGGCTGACCTATTTCGCCGACGTCGACGCGATTACGCCGGACGACGCGATCGTCTACGCGGCGCCGATGTCGCACGGCGCCGGGCTGTACGCGATTCCGTACCTGATGGCCGGAGCGCGCCACACGGTACCGGTCTCGGGCGGCGTCGATCCGGCCGAACTGTTCGAACTCGGCCGCCGGCTCGCCCCGCTGTCGACCTTTGCCGCGCCGACCATCGTCAAGCGCCTGGTCGATTACGCCGAACAGCAGGGCCTGACGCCAGCCGACGCCGCCACCGCGTTCAAGACCATCGTCTACGGCGGCGCGCCGATGTACATGGCCGACATCCAGCGCGCGCTGCGCGTGATGGGGCCGCGCTTCGTGCAGATCTACGGTCAGGGCGAAACGCCGATGGTTGCCACCGCGCTGTCGCGCCGGCACCTGGCCGATACCGGTCACCCGCGCTACCTGGAACGGATCGCCTCGGTCGGCGTCGCCCAGACGCCGGTGCAGATCCGCGTCGCCGACACCGACGGCAAACCGTTGCCGATCGGCGCCATCGGCGAAGTGCTGGTCAAGGGCGACAGCGTGATGGCCGGCTACTGGCGCAACCAAGATGCCAGCGCCGCCGCGCTGCGCGACGGCTGGCTGTATACCGGCGACGTCGGATCGCTCGACGGCGACGGCTTCCTGACGCTGAAGGACCGCAGCAAGGACCTGATCATCAGCGGCGGCTCCAACATCTACCCGCGCGAAATCGAGGAAGTGCTGCTGACCTTTGCCGGCGTGGCCGAGGCGGCGGTGGTCGGCGCACCGGATCCGGAATGGGGCGAAGTCGCGGTGGCCTTCGTGGTGCCGGCTGCCGGCGCCGCCGTCACGCCGCAGGCGCTCGACGCGCATTGCCTGGAGCGGATCGCCCGCTTCAAGCGGCCCAAGCGCTACGTGCTGGCGGAGCGGCTGCCGAAGAACAATTACGGCAAGGTGCTGAAGACGGAATTGCGGCAGCGGCTGGCGGCAGCGCCGAAGTAGCCCGGCGCGCCGGACAACCGTTTGGAGACAGCCATGCGAAAAGTCTTGATCGTCACCGGCGGCGGCAGGGGCATCGGCGCCGCGATTGCCAGGCGTGCCGCAGCCGATGGCTACGCGGTCGCGGTCAACTATCAGCACGACAGTGCCGCCGCCGAGGCGGTGGCCGAATCGATCCGCCAGGGCGGCGGCGCGGCGATCGCGCTGCGTGCCGATGTGGGCAGCGTCGCCGAGGTCGCGCTGCTTTTTGCGCGCGTGGAAACCGAGCTGGGCGCGCCTGCCGCGCTGGTCAACAATGCCGGCATCACCGGCCGCATCGGGCCTTTCGCCGATGCCGATCCGCGGCAGATCGAAGCGGTGTTCCGCACCAACGTACTGGGAATGATGAACTGCTGCCGTGCGGCGATCGAGAGTTTCCGGCGCTCCGGCACGGCTGGCGTCATCGTCAACCTGTCGTCGGTGGCCGCGGCCACCGGCAGTCCCGGCGAATACGTCCATTACGCGGCCAGCAAGGCGGCGGTCGAAACTTTCACGCTGGGATTGGCGAAGGAACTCGCAGCCGAAGGCATCCGGGTCTGCGGCGTGGCGCCTGGCTCGACGCTGACCGACATCCACGCCCGCGCCGGCGAGCCCGGGCGGCCGCAGCGGGTGGCGCCAAAGATACCGATGCAGCGGCTGGCCACGCCGGAAGAGATCGCCGAGCCAGTGGCCTGGCTGCTGTCGCCGGCCGCTTCCTACGTCACCGGCTCCATCCTGCGCTGCACCGGCGGACTGTAGCGGGCTGGAGGCACACTACGCCGCCGGCGTCTGGCGCGTGCCGCCGACCGCCATGCCGCGCCAGCGTTCGCGCCGCGCGCTGCGCCAGAAGCGCGAAAACAGCAGCAGCGCCGCCACCGACAGGCCGGCGATCAGGCCCATCCACATGCCGCGCGCGCCGAGATCCTGGCGGAACGCCAGCCACCAGCCGAGCGGCATGCCGACCATCCAGTAGGCGAACAGCGTGATCGCCATCGGCACGCGGGTGTCCTTCAGGCCGCGCAGGGCGCCGTTGGATGCGACCTGGATACCGTCGGACAGCTGGAACAGCCCGGCCAGCATGATCAGCTGCACCGCCAGCCCGATCACCGCCGGCTCGCTGGTGTAGAGACCGGCGATGAAATGCGGCAAGCTGAGCATCAGCGCCGCCGACACCAGCTGGGTGAACAGCGTCAGCCCGATACCGCAGAAGCCGGCGTAACGCACGCCGGCGGCGTCGCCGCGCCCGACCGCGTTGCCGACCCGCACCGTGATCGCCATCGCCACCCCGAGCGGCACCATGAAGAAAATCCCCGCGACGTTGAGCGCCACCTGGTGGCTGGCGACGATTTCCTCGCCGAGCGTGCTGATGACCAGCGCGGCGGCCACGAACAGGCCGGCTTCGGCCAAAAGCGTCACCGCCATCGGGCCGCCGACGTGCAGCAGCGCGCCGAGGCGGCGCCAGTGCGGCCATTCGAAGCGGTCCAGCAGCCCGAGCCCGCGGTAGTTGCGATGGCGCAGCACGTAGACCGCGAAACCCAGCATTTCCAGCCACAGCACGATCGCGGTGGCGAGGCCGCAGCCGTGCGCGCCCTGCGGCGGAATGCCGAACTTGCCGAACATCAGCACATAGCCGAGCGGCACCAGCAGCGCCAAGCCGCCGAAGCCGAACACCATCGACGGCCGCGTCAGCGACAGGCCCTCGGACAGGCCGCGCAGCGCGAAGTAGATCGTCATCGCCGGCGCGCCCCAGCTGATCGCCAGCAGGAAGCGCTGCACTTCATCGCGCAGGCCGGGCGCCACGCCGATCAGGTCGATCAGCCAGCCGCAATGGCGCACCGCGAACCACAGCAGCACGCCTATTGCCAGCGCCAGCCACAGCGCCTGGCGCAGCACCGCGCCGACCTCGTGGCGGCGGCCGGCGCCATCCAGCTGCGCCACCGACGGCGGCACCGCCATCATCATCCCGACCGCGAAGATAAGCGCCATCGACCAGACGCTGGTGCCGACCGCCACCGCGCCCAGCACGTGCGCGCTGACGTGGCCGGCCAGCACCGCATCGACGACGTTGCTGCCGAAGGCCGCCAGCTGGGCCAGGATCAGCGGGAGGGCGAGGCGGATGGTGGCAAGGATTTCCTGTCGTACGCGGGCGGGTTCGGGGTGAAACGCTGACATCGGAGCGGGGGTTGGGACGGGGGCAGGCATTCTATCCCGGAAACCGCCTGCTGCCTGGAGTCGTCGGCGCCGGCCAGCGCCGGGCCGTGGCCGCTGATCCTGTGGGCGTGCGCCAGAGCCGGCGTTCAGCCCGGTTCGATGCGCAAGCGGCGAGTCCGGGAGCGTGTCCACTGCCCCATGCAGTGCGAGGCCTACAATGCAGATCTGCGGTTCTTTGCTGTTACGGTATCCGATTCACTGGATGAAACTTTCATCATTGTCTGGAGAAGAAGCATGGCACAACGCATCGACTACACTCAACAGTCACCGGAATTGTTCCAGAAATTCGTCGAGCTCAGCACGCTCCTGAAGAGCGGCGCGATCGAAGAGTCGATCCGCGATCTGGTGTCGATCCGCGCTTCGCAGATCAACGGCTGCGGCTTCTGTCTCGACATGCATGTGAAGGAAGCGCATATCCACGGCGAACGCGCTCTGCGCCTGTACCATCTGCCGGCCTGGCGCGAGTCCGCGCTGTTCACCCCGCGCGAACGCGCCGCCCTCGCCTGGACCGAGGTGCTGACGAAACTGCCGGAGCATGGCGTTCCCGATGACATCTACGAGCAGGTGCGCGCCCAGTTCAGCGAAAAAGAGCTTTCCGACCTCACCTTCGCCGTGATGGTGATCAACGGCTGGAACCGCGCGAACGTGGCGTTCAAGACCGCTCCCGGGTCGGCCGACAAGGCGTTCGGTCTCGACAAGGCCAATCTGGCCTGAGCTGCCAAACAAAACGATGTGAGCGCATGCCCGGCTCGAACGGGCGTATCCACCCCGACTCAGGAGAACCGGAATGAACAGCAAGAACACGATTTGTCTCTGGTATGACGGCACCGCATTGGAGGCCGCGAAGTTCTACGCCGAAACGTTTCCGGACAGCGCGGTAGGGGCAGTGCATCGTGCACCCAGCGACTATCCGGCCGGCCGGCAGGGCGATGTCCTGACGGTCGAGTTCACGTTGATGGGCATCCCCTGCCTCGGTTTGAACGGCGGCCCGGCATTCAAGCACAACGAGGCGTTTTCGTTCCAGGTCGCGACCGACGATCAGGCCGAAACCGATCGCCTGTGGAGCGCGATCATCGACAACGGCGGCCAAGCCAGCGAATGCGGCTGGTGCAAGGACAGGTGGGGAGTGTCATGGCAGATCACGCCGCGCGCGCTGATGGCGGCGATCACCGATCCCGATCCGGCGGCCGCCAGGCGCGCCTTCGAGGCGATGATGGGAATGGGAAAAATCGACATCGCCGCGATCGAAGCCGCTCGACGCGGTTGAGGCAAGATGCCGGAGGAGCCGTAGCACCGTCCCGGCCCTTATCCGGAAATTGCGAATTCGTTTAGCCCTGGACCATAACGTCTGTCGGGTTATCTTCCCGCCTCGGAATTTGAAACACACTTGGCAATAAAGACAGTCGAACATGCTCGGCTATCGGCCACTTCCAGACGGTCGGATCCCGGTCTACGACAGCTACTCATTCGAGAACCATAGCTTGAGACCGATTAAACAGGCCGGATGGCCTCGGTTTACGATGGATAAGAGACCGAAGCGGAAGCATTCGTTCGCATTGCTGGGCGGGATGCTTGGCTTCAAGGCGTTCAAGTTGCAGCACGGATTTTCCAAGCGAGGTCATCATGAAGTACGGCCTAACTGTTGCCGTAGCTTCTGCATTTGTACTTTTTACTACTGGCCTATTACCTGGCACCGCCGCCGGGCAGCAAAAATCTCTCAAGGAACAAATCGTAGGAACGTGGAAGTACGTGTCGGTGGACAATGTGAAGCCAGACGGCAGCAGGGTCCCCCTGTTTGGTCCTAACCCCCAAGGCCGCGCGACGTTTGACAGCAAAGGAAATTACGTGCTGATGACCTCTCGTGCCGGTCAGCCAAAATTCGCGTCCAATGACCGTAACCAGGGTACCGATGACGAATATAAGGCGGTGGTGCAAGGGTCAATCGCCCATTTCGGCAAATACGAAGTCAACGAGGCTGAAAAAACGCTTACCTTCAAAATAGAAACAAGCACGTTCCCGAACTGGAGTGGCACATCCCAGAAGAGGCCATTTAGCATTTCCGGCGATGAGTTGAAATGGGTAACTCCGTCCGCTTCCAGCGGAGGTTCTGCTGAAGTAGTGTTGAAGCGTGCCGAATAGGGAAGCTAAGGAACATCCTGCAGGGGATGGCCACGGGCTGCTTTGAGTCGCAAGCGGCCCTTCCGCGACAGAGTTTATTATTGGGTGACGCGTGATCCGTAAGAATTAAGTCTGCCATGCGATAAAATCGTAAGTACTTGATTTAAAGATGTATTCCCAACAGGCCCTTGCAGATTTTATGTCTGTCACGCTTGGCCATCTCCGCCGATTTTTCATCTATCTGCGGAATATAGTCTGTCAGAGCCAGGCTGGATAAGGCAAACCGGCCGGTTCAAAGGGATATCGCCAACGCTGAGCTCGGGGAAGTTTCTTAATGGTCAAGCCATGGGCGTGGGTGAAGATTGGTTCAAAAACCACGGCGCGGATTATCTGGTCGAAGCCGACTGCTATCGACTGTGGATTCAACTGAACGGCTCAACAGATTAGCTATCCAGTCATGTGATGTCGCCCCAGGCGTGAAGCTCGTCAGGCTTGCCTGGCTTTTTGCTGGCAGACGAATTTGCGATCATTCCACAGGGAGATCACGACATGCATCTGTTCGTTATGCTTTTTGCTTCCGCCGTGGCTCGCACGGCGCCATAACTCATCGGGAGTACTCGCCAGCGCGGGCTTGGTCTGTAGCAGGCGCAGCGCTTCTATCGCATACCGCTTATTATCCACCGAGTTTGTATACTTGCCCGGCTGGATCCCGACGATGTAACCAGCTTCGGCAAGCCCCAAGAAGGTCGCCTTCGGGCATCCTTTATTCTGGTTTTCTAAGCTATCCGGAAAGACGCTGATCGCAGCAGAACGCCATGCGTCTGGCGGCTCCACCCCACGCAAAGACAGCGCTGTCGCCTTCAATGCGGTGATGCCGTATTTGGTGTGCTGGTACTCCGCTCCCATGCATGCTCTCCTTGTTTGTCGTGATAAATGCAAGTTATCAAGAGCGCCTGCGAATTATTTTGCGTCATATCTAGGAAACTGCACGGCTGCATCAGCCGTTCGCTTGGCTCCTTGCTGGAACTGCCTTGGAGGGGACAACTCCCGGATTTGCTGGAGACGGCCGAGCAATGTGCCTTCTGGGCACAGCGATGAACTTACGTTCGCCAGCTGGTGCCGTGGCGAGGGCTACCGCGTCAGCTCCGAGCAATGCTGCGGCGTGGTTAGAGCGTCTAATAATTGGAAAAGAGCGCGCTAAGCCTTTCGTAGGGCTTCCCAGCAAATCAGGCCGCCTCCCATTACTCGGCGGCGATGTCCGTAGTCTCGGGCAAGAAGCTTAAGGGAGTGTCCATGGAATCGGCAGTAGTCCAGTCCCACCGTATCTTGGTGACTTTGAAGCCGGCAGCAGCCCACTGCGCGTAATCCAGTCGCTTTGCAAGCTCAGCTTGCTTGAGGCTGTGACGCGATCGGAGCGTGAG
>JBAUJK010000001.1:0-7118 GCA_049683695.1 Burkholderiaceae bacterium | reverse complement strand
GTGCTCGACGCTCAGCCGCGCCAGCGCGCGCCGCAGGTCGAGCTGCAGCGCCGGGTCGGCCGGCGCCGTGTCGGCCGCTTCCGGCGCCTGCTCTTCCGGCACCGTGGCCAGCCGGCGCGTGCGGGCGGCGTCATTCAGGTACAGCCGGTACAGCATCGTGTACAGCCAGGCCGTCAGGTTGCTGTTGATGCGGAACAGCCAGCGCCGGCCCAGCGCGCGTTCCAGCGTGTCCTGCACCAGGTCGTCGGCCCAGGCGGCGTCGTGCGTCAGCGCCCGCGCGTAGCGGCGCAGGCGCGGCACCTGCAATGCCAGATCCTCGGCGAAGTCCGACATCGGTGCCGTGCCGCAGAGTTACGGCCGGGCCACGTGCCAGACCTGGTTGACGCCGTCGCCGGTGCGGTCGCCCTGCTTCTGGTCCTTCATCCAGCGGTACAGCGGCTTGCCCTTGTAGGTCCACTGGCGGTTGCCGTCGTCGCGCGTGATGATGCCGAAGTCGCCGTGCGGCTGGTCGCTGGCCTGCGCGCGCAGCGCCGGCCAGTTGACCGCGCACTTGTCGTTGCAGGCGCTCTTGCCGCCGCTGTCGCGGTCGAAGGTGTACAGCGTCATGCCGCTGGCGTCGGTCAGCACGCCATTGTTGGCCATCGCCGGCTGCGACGGCGCCGACAGCGCGGCGCAGCCGCTGACGGCAGCGCCCAGGATCAGGGACAGGAAAAGGGTTTTTGTTTGCATGGCGGCCTCGCTCGGCTGGACTGTTGATCGGATGCGCTGTCGGCGACAGCACACTGGCATAACAGCCGGCCGGCGAGGTTTATTCCACGCCGGTCGAAATTCCTACAGTTCGCCGTAGGAATGCAGGCCCGACAGGAACATGTTGACGCCAAGGAAGGCGAAGGTGGTGATCAACAGGCCGATCAGCGCCCACCAGGCGGCGACCTGCCCGCGCAACCCCTTCATCAGCCGCATGTGCAGCCAGGCGGCGTAGTTCAGCCAGACGATCAGCGCCCAGGTTTCCTTCGGGTCCCACGACCAGTAGCCGCCCCAGGCTTCGGCTGCCCACAGGCCGCCGAGGATGGTGGCGATGGTGAAGAAGGTGAAGCCGACCGTGATCGACTTGTACATGACGTCGTCCAGCAGCTGCAGCGACGGCAGGCGGTCGGCCAGGATGCCCTTCGACTTCGCCAGGTAGGCGACCGCCACCATCGCCGCCAGCGAGAAGGTGCCGTAGCCGATGAAGTTGGCCGGCACGTGGATCTTCATCCACCAGCTCTGCAGCGCCGGCACCAGCGGCTGGATCTGGGCGGCGTCGCGCGCCACCATGTACCACAGCAGGAAGCCGACCGCGGCCGAGATCACCAGCAGCACGAAGGCGCCCAGCTGGCGCGTGCGGTAGCGTCCTTCGTAGTACAGGTAGAACAGCGCGGTGATCAGGCAGAACAGCACGAACACTTCGTACAGGTTGGATACCGGGATGTGGCCGACGTCGGCGCCGATCAGGTAGGACTCGTACCAGCGCACCAGCATGCCGGTGAAGCCGAATCCGACCGCGGCCCAGCACAGGCGGGCGCCGATCGCGCCGCCGGATTCCGAGTGCGCCAGCAGGCCGCCCCAGTAGAACAGCGTGGCGAGGAAGAACAGCGTGCTCATCCACAGGATCGCCGACTGGCTCGACAACAGGTATTTCAGGAAGAAGCTGCGTTCGGCCATCGCCAGGTCACCGGCGTACAGCGCGACCGCCGCCAGCGCCGTCGTCGCCAGCACCGCCATCAGCAGGCGTACCGGCTTCCAGTACCAGCCGAGCCAGGCGAAGGTCGGCACCGATGCAAGCAGGATGCCTTTTTCGTAATAGTCCATGTACGGACCGTAGCGGTGCAGCGCGAACAGCGCGCCGGCCAGGAGCGCCGCCGCGTACAGCCAGTCCAGCGGCGACAGGCTGCGGAAGAAGCCGGCCGGCGGCACGTAGGTCTGCTGCGAGGGGGAGCCGATCGGCTGCGATGTCTGCGTCAATTCCATTACTTTCTCCAGTTCAACCCGACCCGCCCGACGGGCCGCCGCGCCTGCGCGCCGATTCCAGAAGACTACGCCGATTGCTGCAGGCGCGCCTTGAGGGTCTCGAAATCCTTGTCGAAATCCAGTGTCTTGCGCTGCGTGCTCATCGCCATCAGCGCCTGCGTGCCGGCGCCGTCGCCGGCCGGCTTCAGCCACACCCACAAGCGCCGCTCGCGAATATACAGCATCGAAAACACGCCCAGCACCAGCAGGATGCAGCCCAGATACACCACCGTCTTGCCCGGCGAGCGGGTCAGCTGCAGTACCGATGCCTTGATCTCCTCGAAGCCGTCCAGCTGCAGGTAGACCGGCGCATGGTAGAACGAGGCGTCGGACAGCGCATTGGCCGCCAGCTGCAGGAAGTGCGCGTGCTTTTCATCGGCCGCCATCGGCGCCAGCCCGTCGCGCGCGCGCGCCGACTGCCACAGGTCCCACAGGCTGCCGTTCAAAATCTTCATGAAAATGTCGGCGGCACGCTCCTGCTCGGCCGGCGGCACGCCTTCCAGAAAGCGCGATACCGCCAGATAGCCGGCTTCCTTGCCGTCGCCGGCGAAGATCGCCAGGCTCTTGGCGGCCGACTGTTCCAGTTGCTCGCGCATCTGCTCGCCGCCGTCGCGCTGTTGCGGCAGCGCCCGCTGCGCATAGCGCACGGCGGCCTGCTCGCGCAGCGCCGGATCGTTCAGCGCCGCCCGCAGCCGCATCCACTCGCGCAGCGAGTCGTCGTCGTCGGCCGGAATCCGCAGGTAGCGGAAATCCTCGTTCGGGTTGTCGCGCACGCCGGCCAGGAACACGTAGTTGCCGTCCACTTCGATCGGCTGCATGTAGTTCAGGAATTCGCGCGCCTGGCCGTTCTTGTCGCGCAGCTTGTATTGCACGCTGGGGCCGACGTTCTTCAGGTCCTTCTTCTGCGTGCTGTTGGCGCCGGAGCCGAGGTGGCGGTCCAGCCCTTCGACGAACGAGCGGTTGAAGTTCTTCCTGCCGTCGACCGCGCGCACGTCCTGGCCGGAACGGGCCATGTTTTCGACGTTGAACGGCCTAAAGCCCGACCATTCGACCGTGTATTCGGCGCCGGCGGCGGTCTTTAACGGCGTCTCGCCGCCGACCTCGCCGTTGATCGCGAAGCTGGCGCCGCCGGCACCCTGCATCGGATAACCGAGCAGCTGCAACTTGCTGCCGCCATCCTCGAAACTGGACTGGTAGATCGCGATACCCTTGTAGATCAGCGGCTCGTTGACCTTGATGGTGGCGGCCGTGGTCTTGCCGTCCTGGTGGTCGGTCAGCACGACGTCGCTGGCGAACAGCTTCGGCATGCCGGTCGAATAGTATTCGATGACGAAGCGCTTCAGGCGGATCGTGAACGGCAGGTCCTGGATCAGCACGCCGTCCTGCTGCGGGATGATGGCGGTGTTGCTGGCCGCGCCTTCCGGGATCATCGTGTTGCCGCGGAAAGTCGGGTTGCCGATGCCGAGGCGGTACTTGTCGGGGATCTCGGCGATGATGCCGTTGCCGGTGAACGGCGCCTTGTCGAACATCCATTCCTGCAGCTTGATCGGCAGGTTGGAATCGAGCATGCCGCCGATGCCGATGATGACGATCGCGCTGTGCGCGAAGATGTAGCCCCACTTGTTGGCAGCGCCCTGCTTGGCGGCGATCAGCGTGGCACCACCCTTGTCCACCACCTTCACGCGGTAGCCGCTGGCGCGGATACGTGCCGCCAGGTCGGTGGTGACCGCGGCGCAGGAGGCGGCCAGCGGCCATTCGGCGTGATGGCCGAAGTTGCGCAGCGACTGCTCGCGCACGTTTTCGCGCCAGCTGCGCATGTCGGCCAGCATCTTCGGCGCATTGCGGGCGATGCACAGCGACGTCGACACCACCAGGAAACCCATGATCAGCAGGAACCACCAGGCCGAGTAGACGCCGTACAGGCTGAACTTGTCGAACACTTCGAACCAGAACGGCCCGAACTGGTTGACGTAGTTCGGCATCGGCTCGTTCTGCTTCAGCACGGTGCCGATCACCGAGGCGATCGAGATGATGGACAGCAGGCTGATGGCGAAGCGCATCGACGACAGCAGTTCGACCGTATCGGCCAGCCAGCGCCGGCTGGTCTTGATCTGCAGTCCGGCGGTAGTAGTGTTCATGTATGGATGGCAATCCGTTGGTGCAAATGCAAAAAGGGGCAGCCGCGGCCGCCCCTCCCCTAATTCGTTCTTATTATATTGAGTGTGTCGCCGCTGCCCGGCTCAGATTTACTTCAGGCCGGCGACATAGTCCGCAACCGCTTTCATTTCGTCGTCCGACATGCGCTTGGCGATGTCTTCCATCGGTGCGCTGTTCTTGCGGGTGCCGTCGCGGAACGCCACCAGCTGCGCCAGCGTGTATTCCTGGTGCTGGCCTGCCAGGCGCGGGTACTGCGCCGGGATGCCGTCGCCGGAAGCGCCATGGCAGGAAGCGCAGGCCGGTATCTGCTTGGTGGCAACACCGCCGCGATAGATCTGCTTGCCGAGTAGCACCGTGTCCTTGTTCTTGGCGGCGCCCGACTTGGCGGCCTGCGCATCCAGGTAGGCGGAGATGTTCTGCATGTCGTCTTCCGACAGCGGCTTGGCCATTGCGGTCATCACCGCATTGTTGCGGGCCGGGGTCTTGAAGTCGGCCAGCTGCTTGTGCAGGTAGGCGGCGTGCTGGCCGCCCAGTTTCGGGTTCTGGGCGATGGTGGAATTGCCGGCGGCGCCGTGGCAGGACACGCAGGCGGTAATGTTGCGGGCGGCGTCGCCGTTGGTGTACAGCGCTTCGCCCTTGGCGGCGTCGGGCTTCTTTTCGTCGGCGGCGTGGGCCGGCGCCAGCGCGAGCGCGGAAAGTGCCAGCAGCGCGGCAAACAGGCTTCGTGCAAACGGTACAAATGCGTGATTCATTCAGACACCCTGAGACTTGATTTTAAAATTCTGTCCGACCGCGATCTGCGCCAAGCCCGGGCCGGGCGGCACGCATGCGCTTTTGCAACGCATCAATTCGCAACCGCCTATTGTACAATAGCTTTCCGGCATTTTCGCTGCCTCCCTGCATTTTCTACCCTCTCCATGTCCCTACTCTGGCAGGCCCGCTTCTTCACGACGGTGAATCGCCTGCGCGATCTGCCCGACACACATGTTCCCGAAATCGCCTTCGCCGGCCGCTCCAACGCCGGCAAGTCGAGCGCGATCAACGTGCTGTGCAACCAGAAAAAACTGGCCTTCGCGTCGCGCACGCCGGGCCGCACCCAGCACATCAACTACTTTTCGATCGGCGGCGCCCATGTCGGCCAGCACCGCAAGGACGCCACCGTGGTCGAGGAAATCCGCGCGCTGCTGGTCGATCTGCCCGGCTACGGCTATGCCGAAGTGTCGGGCGATGCCAAGCGGCACTGGCAGGAGTTGCTGGGCGACTACGTGCGCAGCCGGCCGCAGCTGGCGGCGCTGGTGCTGATCATGGATGCGCGCCGGCCGTTCACCGAGCTCGACGTGCAGATGCTCGAATGGTTCGCGCCGACCGGCAAACCGGTGCATTGCCTGCTGACCAAGGCCGACAAGCTGAACCGCAGCGAGGGCGCCGACGCGCTGCGTCAGGCGCGCACGGTGCTGGCCAGCTATGTCGATGCCGGCGGCGCGCCGTTCCCGTTTTCCGTCCAGCTGTTTTCGTCGCTGAAGCGCACCGGGCTGGAAGAAGCGCAGGAGCGGATCGTCGACCTGCTCGGCCTGGCGCCCGCGGAAGATCTATCCGCCACAGCCCAATAGGGAGTATGCATCGATTTCGCCCGCCCTATGCTCGGCACAGGAAGGCATCTCTGGGAGTATATGGCGGCGACCGGCTGCCGGCGGATCCAAGCACTCATAAAAAAGCCCTGGAGAAAGGGGATTATCTCCAGGGCAGCAACGCCTGATCGTTGGACGCCAGGCCCCGCTCAGGGAGGAGAAGCGGGAGACGAATGAATCGCCTATTGCTAGGAGGGGGCAGCTTCAATAAAGTTCACCCAAGCCGCCTTTTCGCTTCGATTTCACGCATTTTTCTGGAGAGACCGATGACCCGCCCCGCCCCCGCTGCCTTTCCGGCGCTGCGCATGCGCCGCATGCGGCGCGACGCCTTTTCGCGCGCGATGATGCGCGAGCACTCACTGACGCCGGCCGACCTGATCTACCCGGTATTCATTCTCGACGGCAACAACCAGCGCCAGCAGGTGGCGTCGATGCCCGGAGTCGAGCGGCTGTCGGTCGACCAGCTGCTGCCGGTGGCCGAGGATTGCGTCGCGCTCGGGATTCCGGTGCTGGCGCTGTTCCCGGTGATCGCGCCGCAGTTGAAGACACCGGACGGCATCGAAGCCACCAACCCGAAGGGGCTGGTGCCGCGCGCGGTGCGCGAACTGAAGGCGCGCTTCCCGGAACTCGGCATCCTGACCGACGTCGCGCTCGACCCCTACACCAGCCACGGCCAGGACGGCGTGCTGGACGCCGACGGCTACGTTCTGAACGACGAGACCTGCACATTACTGGTGCAGCAGGCGCTGGCGCAGGCCGAGGCCGGCGTCGACATCGTCGCGCCGTCCGACATGATGGACGGCCGCATCGGCGCGATCCGCGCCGCGCTCGAAGAGCGGCGCCACATCTACACCCGCATCATGGCGTATTCGGCCAAGTACGCATCGGCCTTCTACGGTCCGTTCCGCGACGCGGTCGGCTCGTCGGCGACACTCGGCAAGAGCAACAAGTCCACCTACCAGATGGACCCGGCCAACAGCAATGAGGCGCTGCGCGAAGTCGCGCTCGACCTGGCCGAGGGCGCCGACATGGTGATGGTCAAGCCCGGCATGCCGTACCTGGACATCGTGCGCCGCGTCAAGGACGAATTCAAGGTGCCGACCTTCGCCTACCAGGTCAGCGGCGAGTACGCGATGCTGAAGGCGGCCGCGCAGAACGGCTGGCTGGAGCACGACAAGGTGATGCTTGAATCGATGCTGGCCTTCAAGCGCGCCGGGGCCGACGGCGTGCTGACCTATTTCGCGCGCGACGTCGCGCGCCTGCTGCGGCACGGCGGCTGAATGA